>JBAYPL010000145.1:0-7056 GCA_041677745.1 Kapaibacterium sp. (SeqCode) | reverse complement strand
TACTATTTAAGACCAATTTTCTTACTGTGAATCGTTACTTTGCTTACTGTCAGAAGAACTACTGATACAGAGCTTACCGGCATCAATATTGCCGCTATCAAGGGTGACAGCATTGCCTGAGTGGCAAAATAAAATCCAATTCCATGATACAATACAGAAATCACATAACTCCAATAAATCGTGTTCACACTTTTTCTCGATAGTTTGATGAATTTATCGAGGATATTCATAGAACCGGCAATAAGAATAGCATCAGAACCCGGAGTGAAGTTTGATGTATTATCTGTTACGGCAATTCCGACATCGCTTTGTTTAAGAGCTCCGGCATCATTTAGACCGTCTCCTATCATCATTACTTTTTCACCCTTGGATTGCAAATCTTGAATAAAATTAAGTTTGTCCTGCGGCAGCTTATTAAAATGCATTTCTACATCATCACCGAATGCAATTTCGAGTGCCGCCTTTTCCGTTGGATTATCACCGGACAGAATTATGATTTTATGGTCACTTTTAATTTTTGAAATTATGTCTTCAATTCCTTCTCTCAGTCTCGATTTAATTACAAAGGCTCCTCTTAAATTCCCGTCTATTGAAAGATAAACTCTGCTTTCAGGAGAAAATCTGCCAGATTTAATACTAAAACCCATAGTATCAACCCATTTTGCACTGCCCAATTTGTATGTCTTACCATTGATAATAGCTTCTATTCCCTTTCCGACTACTTCTTCGAAATCTCCGATTTCAGTAAATTTAGAATCAATACTGTCAAATATAATTCTGCTAACGGGGTGTGTAGAATTTCTCGTAATAGATTTTACAGCCGCGAGCTCTTCGTTGCTCAGGCTATTGCCTTCAAATTCAGGAATACTTGAATTCAATTCGGTCAAAGTGCCTGTTTTATCGAATACGACTGTCTTTAGATTGCTTAGATACTCTACTATTTTGTCATTTTTTAGATAAAAATTATTCTTCCCTAGAATTCTCAATGCTGTACCGTAAGTAAAAGGCATACTTAGAGCGATTGCACAAGGGCAGGCGATTATGAGGACAGTTGTTACGGCATCCATTGCAGTTCCGAAATCTTTTGGCAACCAGTATGCAAGTGTTCCTGCAGCTACAAGAAATATCACCAGAGTAAAGTATTTTGCTGCTCTATTGGATATAAATGATATATAGCTTTCATCGAACTTCTTGAAAGCATCCGAGTTCCACAACTCCGTCAAATAACTTTGATTAAACGGTTTTATCGTTTCAACTGTGATTGAATTACCTGATTGCTTACCTCCTGCGAATATTTTATTGCCGGAACTGACTCTCACCGGGTTTGATTCTCCGGTTACGAAACTGTAATCAACCATGCCTGTTCCGGACAGAAGAATCGAATCAGCGGGTATAATTTCATTATTTCTTATTAAAAGTCGGTCACCAACTTTCAATTCGGAAATTGCAACATATTCTTCACTACTGCCTAAGAGTCTGACTACTGACAAGGGGAAGTATGATTTATAATCCCTTGAAAATGATAAGTTATGATATGTTTTTTGTTGAAATATTTTTCCAACCAACAGAAAGAATACCAATCCCGATAGTGAGTCCACAAAACCGGAACCATAGCCTAATGAAATATCAAAAATACTTCTCAGAAAGAGAACTAAAATTCCAATACTTAAAGGTACATCAATGTTTACATGACCGACCTTTAGGCTTGTATAAGCCGATTTGAAATAATCAGAAGAAGCGTACATAGCCGGAATTGACAGAAGCATAGTAAGATAGCCCATAAACTGTTGGATATCAGGTTCGAGATTCCCCCCGGACAGATATTCGGGAAGAGCCATCAACATAACATTCCCGAATGCGAATCCTGCCAAACCTAATTTGAGGTATAAGTTTTTATTATAAGATGCTTGTTTCGGTTTTTCTATATCTGAGTAATTTAACTGGGGGCGATATCCGATGGCAGTAAGTAATTCGACGATTTTCCTGAGAGAGCTTGCACGCTCATCGAATAATATCGTTGCTTCTTTTTTCAGGAAATTAACTTTGGAGTCTATTATTCCCTTATCCAGTTTGTTAAGATTTTCTACCAAATACAGACAAGCACTGCAATAAATCTGCGGGAGATAAAGTGTAACCTTGGCTCTGCCCTCAATAGAAAAATGGATTATCCGCTCAATAATTTTTCTGTCATCCAAGAATTCAAATTCTTTCTCTTTATATTTCGATGATTTAATACCGGCAACTTTGGTTTCTTCGAATATCTCACCAAGTTCAACATCTTCCAACAACTGATGAACGGTTTTGCATCCATTACAACAAAAGATTTTATTATCTATTCTGACCGTGTCATCGGGACACCCATCACCACAGTGATAACATATTAACTTATCATTCTGTTCAACCAAGATATTTAATTCCAAATCATAATAAAACTCTACTATTGACGATTCATATCTGTGAATGTGTTAGTAAGTCATCTTTTGCTGCTATTTTATGCAACAGTCAGATTTTCTTGGTTTTAAAGCAGATAAATTCTTCAATCAGAAATTTATTTTTAACGGATTTCTCATTTCATAATAAATTTTACAAATATGTTAAGTTATACTATATTCTTGGATTCATTTTATCAAACTTAGTATAAGAGCATTTTCAGCCGGATACTTTTTCAGATTTGAATTGTACAGTGTTTCAATCCGAAGTCTTAATTTCTTTATATCATTCGTAAACTCCATCGGTATCATTATTATCAATGAATCATCAAATCCTGCAAAGACAAAATTTTTCAAATCGCTTTTACACGAATTATTATTAACAAAGATATCAATTCCAATGTCATCAAAGAATAACCGGAGTTCGAATAAATCGGGCTTTCTGCTTAAAAATTTAATTTTCAAGCTGAGGAAATCATCATCATTACCGTACAAAAGAGAATCGAGCAAATCACCGACTCTATGCATAGAACTTGAATCGGTATTAAGATTGAATCTACCGGACATTTTATCATCGCTGAAAATATCATATAAGTTGAAACCTGAAATCTTTGAATCAGGCGCTTTGTTTTGACTGGAAATTATTTGCTCATCAATCGGCAAATATACATCATTCGGAGGATTAATCCCCATAAATTTATAAGCAGATTGTATATGATGTCGGAATAGTCTGTCAAAATCGGATTTATTCTTAGTTTGATGCTCCGGACCGTACCACCAGAACCAATCAGAGCCCTCTGCAATCATCAATGAATTAATCGCATTAGTATAATTCGATTCTCCCATATTGTGACGATTAGACTCCAAATCTGCTCTGGCTTTGCTCAGCATATTCCAAGCACTGATGTCTTCTTTATGACCAATCCAAATGTCAAAGTTGGCATTTATCCACGAACCGGCATGAATATGATTCAATTCCGGCAAATACGATGCTCCCTCCTCAACTGCTTCGCTACAATGCACAGTACGGATTTCATCAGAGCTATCCAGACCCGAAAACAAATCTCTCAAAAACGGAATCCCGTTGTCCTTATAGTATTCCCAGCAATTCTCTCCGTCTAAAATAACAGAAACACAAGCATAGTCCAAAGCATCTTCACCATGATTCTTGATTATCGCATTTCTGATACTTCTGAGATGATACAAAAAGTCATTTGCGGCATCTTTCGGATTCCAATCGGAGTAAACGAATCCGATTCTGTCCGACAAGAAATGGTCTCTGAATAATACGTTGATTTTAGATTCATCGTAGGAAAATGTAATGGGGAAAAATTTCTCAGTGCCAAGTACTTGCTTATTTTTAAGTGAATTAAATAATATTTGTTCGTCTGTGGCAATCCAATCAATTCCGTTATCAATCAGCATTTTCAAGACATCATCGGAAACCGAGCCCTCGGAGGGCCACATTCCTCTTGGATAATGAGAAAAAACCTTATTGAATGTTTCTATTCCTTCACGTATTTGCCGCTCTGCATCCTGTGGATATGTAAATTTCGGCTCAGGAAGTTTTTGGTCGGGTCGCGACTCTTTCGCAGCAGCAGAATCAATCAGTAAGGGTAATATTGGATGATACATCGGTGAACAAGATAATTCAATCTGTTCGAGTTCTTTTAATTTTCTGTACTGATAATTGATTTTTCTCAGTATTTCAAATTGTTCATCTTGTAAGGATTTCTTTTCATTTTCATTAAAATCTTTCCCTTTGATAAACAATCTGCCGGCAACTTCGCGTTTGGCAGAATAGTAACCGAACCAAGTTAAATTGTACCATACCTGCAAGTCGAGCCAATCTCGGTCTTCAAACCGCGAGATATCGAAATCCGGTGAGTGAGCCTTATCATAAAGCTCCAAGTATCTCGGATAAGGCTGAATCATGTTTTTGAAATTAGCCAGAAAGAATAATCTAATAATTTCGGATTTTTCCTCATCAGATAAGTCTTTAGGGCTTACCGCAGTCAAGCTTACGACCTTGTCCCGAGCCTCACCGTTCAGATATTCATCAATTTGCAAATTTAAAGAAGGTGCAAAGTTGAAGGTTTGTTTAATGTTCGGGAACTCGTATAATACTTCGGGAATATCATAATAATCTTTGCTTGCATGAAGCAACACCCATGGTAGTATAAACTCATTATCAATTCTATAATACGGTTGATGTTGATGCCACAAAAATGCTACTTTTAGTTTTTTCATTCTATCTTAAATATTTAATTCAAAAATTTCGTACATTCACAATGTGAACCATGCTTAAAGGAGTTTGTACACTAAAGATAAAAAACATTCAGACACTAAGAAATTAAATCAATTTCCTAATATATTTGTCATTGATTACTAATACAAATACAATTCAATTACCGACAGATAAGACAGATTATTGTATGAGTCGTCAGTGTATAAGATTCAACATATCTTCCACCACACTGTCAGATTGTATTTGAAATAAAGAGCTGCAAAATCAATCAACAACAATTATCATCATCATATTTGATTTACTTTATTTCTGTTTCAACACGTATATTGATTGTTCTGCAATAGAATCTTCCTTCCGGGAAGTCATTGTCATAGAGCAATAAATCTTCTCCCACTCCTTTATATGTACTTCCTTTGTGTCTGAGCTCATTGAATACAGTCAAGGCTCTTCTTTCAGACAATTTTTTGTTATACTGGTCATCACCCGTTCTATCAGTGTAACCTGTTATTTCGACTTTTGAGTTTGGAGACAATCTACTCTTAACAAAATTAACTATATCTTTGTTTGCAGTTTCTAAATCAGATTTTGCAAAATCAAACAGAATAAGGCTGTAATTATCAACTTGTCTGTCACTCAATCCGGAGGAACGTTTTTTCTGAACGGTTATTTGCTCGATTTCAATTGTGCCTCTTGCAGAGTTTTCAGTGTTATCCTTATTGTCTGTGATATTCAAAACAAATTCAAGCGGTTTATCCAGTACCGGGATGTTCCTTCTATCTTCGGCAAACAACCAGTCAACATCCTTGATTGCTTTATCACTAAATGCGAAGTTCTTCAGCTCGGTTCCATCTTGGAAAATCTGTACTTCCCACTTTTTCAATCCGGCTTCGGCTGAGCCTTCGGGCTTGAATCTTATGCCCGGAAGACTTGTTGTCCTGACACTGAAAGAAGAAAACACCGGTTTTGTGATTTCAGGATTGTTTGAAACAATTTCCACTCTTCGGTTTTCTTGAGCCTTTTCAAAGTCAGTTAGCGGGGTTGATGCCTTTTCCGGTAGGTTTCGCGACTTCACAACTATTCTTTCGGGTTGTATTTTCCATACTTCGGTTAAATAATTCTTTATGCTTTCAGCTCTCGAAAGTGATAATTGTAAATTGTCCTTTTCGGAAACACCATCGTTACATCCTGTTAAAGTAACCACAGCATCGGGATGGTCTTTCATCCTCTTGCCGTAAATATTAAGTAAATTCCGGTAGGTGGATATCACATCAAGGTCAAAGAGGGAATCTACACTGAAGTGTGTTGCTTCGGATTCTGACAAGCGAGAAAATCTTTTGCTGATATCGGAGCTTAGAGAATCAAAAAACACATAATTAAGTAAAGGTTGCAACCTTGCATTTGTAAATTCTTCAATTATGAATTTCGGTTTTTTCACTTCACTCATATTTGAATCGAGACCAACAGCGCTAATCATAGCTTCAATTTTATATATTATAGGTTTGATTATAGTATCAGTTCGAGAAATTTGTACGGTTTCTATTATATGTTCATCATCTTCATTCTTCGATATGTTTCTTTGTTCAATACCGAGCCTATATACAAGAGATGCAATTTCATCGCTTTCAATAATTACCGTATCAATATTTTTAATCTCTTGATAAAGCGGAATCTTATCTTTTCGAGGTTCCGGAGTATATTTAATTGATACTCCGGCACGGAATGAATTTACAGCCCATTTATTCACCAAAGGGTCATCAATTATATTTGACAAGCCATACATAAACGACAATTCGGGGAAAGCAGATATTGTATTTGCTGAATTCATTTGAAATCTGTATGATATACCGGCAATAAGTCCGAAATACAAGGAAGCAGCTTTTTCCATCTCTCCCGAAAATTCATTTCGCGTCCTGCTGTATGTATCATTTCCATTTTCGTCAATAAAAGTACCACGGTTCGCAGGTTTGACAATTTGTTCCTTCTGTGAGTAACTCTTGTTTTGTATCGAGGAGATGTTTAATCCGGCATTTACAGACAGCCTGTCATCAAATTTGTATATAAAATGCGGCTCTATACCAATGATAGACAAATCTGCATCCAAAGTGTGCTCAAACTCACCCTCAGTATGGACATCATCAATTATAACGGTTTCCTCTTCTGTTGATTTAAGCAAGCCCGACAAACTCATATAATTAAATCTGCCTGCAATTGAATAGTCTTTTGCTAAAGGATACTCGTATAATCCGCCGATTGACAGTCCTGCTCCGCTTCCACTCAGGAATCCCGGAGAACAACTCGGACAATCCGGAATCCTTCGAAAATCGGCATCATGTAAATTTAAACTAAAGTTTACAAAAATTCCGTAACTTGCCCTAAGAC
>JBAYPL010000144.1:0-7094 GCA_041677745.1 Kapaibacterium sp. (SeqCode) | reverse complement strand
TTTGAGTTCTTCGGATGCCTTGTCTGTACCCCAAACCCAGCCGATGAATATACATAGAAATAAAGCGCTGAGAGTAAGTAAAAAATCACCGAAGAAAAAGCTCATCTGACTTAGGAAGTCCGGTGAGGCTAAAGATTCCGGAATCAGACCGAAATTTGTGAAAAAATTTACGGTACCTTGTGACAAAGCAGAAGGCAATCCGATAATGAATACTACTAATGCCGCTCCCCAAACGATTTTCTTACGGTCTGATTTCTTTTCATCAACCATATAAGTAACCGGTACTTCAAGCAGGGAAATTGTTGATGTCAAGGCGGCTATGGACAATAATATGAAAAACAAAGCTCCTACTATCGTACCGCCTGTCATTTGAGCAAATAGTTGTGGGAAAACAATAAATACCAATGATGGACCCGAAGCCGGATTTTCTCCCATTGCAAACAATGCAGGGAATACTATCAATCCGGAAAAAACTGCTACAGCAGAGTCAAATAATACTATTTTAATTGAGCAACTCAAAATATCTGTATCTTTTGTCAAATAACTGCCAAAAGTAACCATCAGACCTAATCCCAGACTCAGCGAGAAGAATGCTTGACCAAGTGCTGCAAGAACAGTTTTGAAACCAATTTTCGAAAAATCGGGTATAAGGTAGAACTCAAGTCCTTTAGAGGCTCCCGGCAGAAAGTTTGCATATACTATTAATACTATCAAAATTACCATCAGGAGAGGCATCAATATCTTTGACCATTTTTCAATTCCGCCTTCAATTCCTTTATATACTATCAGAGAAGTTATAAATATGAAAAATGCAAATAGCAATATTTCATTGATAGGATTAATAATAAATGAATTGAAGGAGCCATCGGCTTCACTTGACAAACTAAATGATTTAAATATGTAGCCGAAGGTCCAGCCGGCAATTACTCCATAAAAAGATAATATTCCTATACTTGTTATTATACCTGTATAGCCTGCTATTCTCCAATTAGAGCCGGGCTTGATTTTGTTGATGGTGCCGACTGCATTCAAATTATTTGCTCTTCCTAAAGCAAGCTCAGCCATCAGATACGGCAGTCCGAGTAACAAAATAAAGAATAAATATATCAGTACAAAAGCACCTCCGCCATTCTCTCCGACAATATATGGAAATCGCCAAATATTGCCAAGTCCTATTGCCGAACCTGCCGCCGCCAGGACAAATCCGGTCTTCGAGCTCCATACACCACGATTGTTTTGCACTTGATTCCAGTATTATATTTTAAAAAAATAATTATGTAATCATACTAAAATAAAGAATATTAAGCAAAAACAAAAATATGTATTTAACATGAAGCTATACTGAGGCGATAATAAGTGGAAAAATTAGTTGAATATTTCTCGAATATTCCATACTTGGAACTATTCGAATTTTATTTTTTTCATGAAAAATGACAAACATAGACTTCTGATTATTTCAAACAGAAAGAGTGAATAAATTATGATAATTCCTGTACTAAAATATTATTGGGCTTGATATATGGGAAGGTATCATGCCAAAAAAGAATGATTAATCAACATGACTGTGATATATTTGCTAAAAATTTTATTCATTATTTTGTTATTCTCTCTTTAAGTCTTAATTTTGTATTTATTTAGCTTGTAAATTAAAACAAATTCAAGCACAGAAAACAAACGGAGACATTAGTGAAACACAAAAGTTCAAAAATTGATACTCTCTGCGTCCATTCAGGATTAAAGGAAGGACCTGAGGGAGCAGTCGTAACGCCAATATTTCAAACTTCAACATTCAGATTCCGTTCATCAGAACACGGTGCCCGATTATTTAAGGGTGAGGAAGACGGTTATATTTACACACGTATGAGAAACCCAACAGTAGAAGCGATGGAAGACGCAGTAACTGCCATCGAAGGTGGAAGTCGTGCTATAGGATGTGCAAGTGGTATGGCAGCCGTTCATCTATTGATTGCAGCTACTGTCAAAGCCGGTGATCATGTAATATGTTCAGAAGCAGTTTATGGTCCGACCGTAACAATTCTTAAAGATTTCTTTGCATTATATAATGTAGAAACTACTTTCGTTGATACATCAGACTTAGATGCCGTGAAATCTGCGGTTCGTCCGAACACACGTTTATTTCATATTGAAACACCCGGAAATCCGACACTAATTCTTGCGGATATTGCAGCTATTGCAGAAATTGCGCATAAAAACGGAGCAAAGCTTTCAGTTGACAATACTTTCATGAGTCCTGTTTTTCAAAGACCTTTTGAGCTGGGAGCAGACATAATTATGCACTCTATGACAAAATTCTTGAATGGACATGCAGACGTAGTAGCCGGTATTGTTGTGATTAAAGACGAAAAAGACTATAAGCATTTCAGGAAAGTGTCGAACCTGATTGGCGGCGTGATTGACCCGTTTAATTCGTTTCTTGTACATCGCGGATTAAAGACTCTTACATTGCGTGTTAAAAAGCAATCTAAAAATGCAATGAAAGTCGCTGAATATCTCGAAGCGCATCAAAAAGTTGAGTGGGTTAGATTCCCCGGATTAAAATCCCATCCCCAATATGACCTCGGGAAGAAACAAATGAGTGGTCCCGGCTCGATGATTGCACTCGAGCTTAAAGGCGGGTATGATGCAGGTAAGAAGCTGATGGACACAATCGAATTATTTGCATTGGCAGTTAGTCTTGGTGGTGTAGAGTCGCTCATTCAGCACCCTGCATCCATGACACATGCCACAATGGGTAAAGAAGCACGCGAACAAGCCGGTATTACCGACGGACTTGTAAGAATTGCCGTAGGGATAGAAGATGTGGATGATTTGATTTTAGCTTTGGAAAAAGGTTTAGAAATGTGTTAATTCGATATACGGATTGATATTAACAAATGCCGTTATGGACACAAATGAAGATTATTATCAAACTAGTAAATAACTTTCACTTATGCCTGTAACGGCATTAATTTATCTGCTTCTGAAATCGTAAAAATCTTAAAATTTTAGAATTTTACCGATATTGGCAATCTTTTGCAAGTCAATATCACCGTTTATCCAAATCAGTGTGGACTCAGATTCACCGGCAACAACCATGACAAACTCGTTGATTTTTTCACCTTGTTTGTGTACCAAGCTTTTAACGAAATTTTTACCTTCTTTCATAGACATAAGTTCGGTAAAACCATCTCCCGGATTAAACTTAGTCAGCTCAGAACTGAAAGCTTTTCCATCATCGCTGAGCTTGTTGTTTTCGCATTTATAAGTCAGGGCTTTTATAGTCTTGATACCTTTCAGCAAATCTTTTGTGACTTCAGCTTTTTCTCCGCTCTGATTCTTAAGAATCAGAGAAGCCGGATCATTCATCACAACTGCTTTAAACCCATCCTTGTCAGAATATTTGCTGATAAAGGAGTCAACAGCTTTATTTTGTGCAAAAGCAAATCCTGTTGCAGAAAGAAATAAAAATAATATGTAAAAAGTTCTTATCATAAATAATCCTATTGGTTAATAAAATGTTTTCCGTACTCTTCCAAAGCTTTAAAGGCATCAATCGTGTTCAAACTGTTTTCGATATTGCTTAAAGCACGGAGTTCATGTGATGCGGTCTCCATTTTCTCCGAAATCAATATCAATGATTCTATAACTTGAGCATACTCTTCCTCGCTAACATCCTCGTCTTTATTTATCAATAGAAACATCACGAAAACAGCAACCGCAGCAGCTGCAACACCGGCATACCTAAACAAATTCAAACGCTTTGATTTAACCGGTTTCAGGTTAGTTGCGGATATATTTTTCATGAAAATTTCATTGAAGTCACTTCTCAGCTCTTTACCGTCGTCATAACCAATCCTGTTGAACAAGAAATGAGGCTTGAACATTTCAAACTCCGGTGCAACAACACCGCTGAAATACTCATAGAGTATATCTTCTTCCTGCTCGTCAGTCTCCGCATCATAGTACTTATCGAGCAGCTGTCTGATTGTTGAGATGTCATTTTTCATTGTAATTATAATCATAATTAGTTTTTAATAATTCCCTGATTTTTTTTCTTGCTCTCGAAAGATTAACTTTCAGGGTGTTAATATTCATTTCCATAGTTTCTGCAATCTCTTGGTAGCTGAGCCCTTGAATATCTCGCAGCTCAACGACTCTTTGGAGATTCACGGGTAATTCTTTCATTGCCTTTCTAACCAGCTCTACCGCTTCTAATTGTTCTGCTCGCTGTTCCGGTGAAATACTCCGGTCTCTCATATCCAACTCTGCTGCATCAATACCCATATTGGATGCCTGATACTGCTTTGAGCGAAATCTGTCAATGCACAAGTTCCTGGTTACAGCCATCGCAAAAGCTTCAACGCTTGACTTTCTGCTCAGCTCCGAGCGGTTAACCCAAAGCTTGAGCATCACATCTTGAAGCAAGTCTTCTGCTTCTTCATGGTTCTGCATAAGCCGCTTAGCAAATCTGAACAACTTATCTTTCAGTGGCAGAACGTTCGCTGTGAACTCTTCAAGTTCCATATTGATTTGACGATTAATTTACAAATAAGTAACAGTAAACGATTATATTTTACAAATTACAAAACTTAAAGTTTTGTAATTACAAATATCGTATAAATATTGATAAAAATCTAATTTATTGTAATCCGCAAGTATCATATTTTAGCATAATCTACAAATTTAAAGTGAAATTTGCGAGAATAAAATGGATTTTTATCGTGGATTTATCATTATTCTGCCGCCCACGAATTTGGAGCGGGCGACAGAATAGATGATTTTTTGTTAACGAATTCCGAGCTCGGTAGAGAGCCGTCGGAATGAGTAAACAGGATTACCTGAGGTATCAATATTAATTTCACCTCTCAACTCAATAATGAGTCGTTCGAGAATATTTTTGACATTATTTTCTAAATTAGGATTTATTCGAGCCAATTCAATAATTTTTTCTAATGTGATACTGACGTGTCTGTTCCTGACAAAAGCACCCACCAACTTCTTACGCAGAATATTTTCCTCCCGTTTTCTGTTATTTCTCTTCACACTGAAATATCTAATGGTCGGAATTATGAAAAATAATGCAGAAAAAATTAAAGGGAAATAGCCTAAGCCTATTGTTAATATGGGACTAACCAGAAAGTCCGTTGATACTGGATTGCCTAACTCATCAACATAACTTAATTGAGCTGCACCGGAAAAAATATTTATAAGAAATATGGACATAATGAGGTTGAAAGCATTCATTGCACTAATTGCAATGTTTCTGCCGGTGGAATTACCTGTATATTCATAAGGTGCTTCAACTTCGTCTTCATAAAATACAACCGAACCTCCTTGCAAATCGCTTGAGCCTTTGTTCATCATATCATGGAAGTCACCTATGATAATTCCGTCTTCGTTTATATATAAGTCGCCACCGAATCTGGAAGCATATTCCGCAAGTCTTGCCTCTGCCTCGTCATAGTTGACACCTGTAAGTGCAACTATATGTCCCGCAGTAATCTTTCCGTTATTTTTACGAATGAAGGCAGCAGCTTCCTTGTGATCATCAAGAGGATCATAGCTCGGACGCTCGGGACCGAACACGAAACTGTAAACAGAACCTATAAATCCTCTACCCTTATTCTTTTCGGGGGCATAATATTTGTATCTATTGCCGTATGGGTCAGTAGCATAACTGAAGCTCCTCATCCATAGATGAATAGTGAAGGCATCCATAATTCCGCGGAACAAGCCGGCAACTATCGGTCCCATATCAAATCCGCTGTCATTATCGTCGCTTCTACCGGCGAATTTCAAGCCGAATAATACGAGGACGAAAATAATGGTATATGCTATAAGTACTATACCAATAGATGCTTTATAAGCAATTTTGAACATTTTCCATAGCCAGTCAACAGCAATGGTCATAAGCTCTTTAAAGTTTTTACTGCCTCTCTTGGATAGGGGGTAATCGAACAGAAATATTAATCTTCCGGACTCTGAGTCCATTGATACTCTTGCACGATAGAGCTCAATAAGTCTGGATAAAGCATCATTTATACCGCTAATTGGAAAACCGGTGGCTTCAGACAGGTCGGCAGGCGATACTTTACCGCGAGTTTTTTTTATTAACTCTTCTACTTTCAGTACTATTTGTTGGTCTGAATTCTGTGATTTCATACTTTCTTGCCTGTCAGAAATTGTTTATTTGAATGAATTTAACCGCTTGTTTTGAATGCTTCGTTAATACTATTTACAAATCTTTTGTATTTTTCGGCATCTGCACCCGTGAATTTCCCTCTTTCAAGAAATTGCAGAAAATTATAAGCAACAGGTACGGATATGTCGAAGGTTACAACATTGTTCATGGGGATATTATCAGCTTGGATTTTATCAATGAAGGGTTTCAATGTGTTTTTCACTTCAAGTAACGCATCAACCTCAGACCCTCTAAGCTCGATTGTATTGAGAAGCTGATAACAAAATAAAAAGTCCATAGCATAAGGCTTGGGCTTGATTATCTTCGGAGCTGCTTGCTGATTGTCATTTTGTGCAAACAGGTTCGTTGATAACAAAACAAACAGTATTGCTGATACAGCAGATAATAAAATATTCTTTTTCATAAATTAATTTATCAAATTATTAACATTCAAACTTACTGAAAATCTGTGTAGATTAGCATTAGAACCGTATCTGGAAAAACCGTAATCGAAGTTGAAGTCATCGAATACGAATCCGAGTCCTCCGGAAAAACCTGTCAATCCTTTGTCTGATTCCGCTGAAGTCAATAATCTGACTTGATTATCATAACCGAGACGGACTTGCAATACTTCACCGAAATAGAACTCACCGCCGATTGTAAAACTTTTAAATTTATCAAAAAAGCTTTCGTTATCATCGGCAAGGTGGTGAAAAGTAAAATTAAAAAGTAAAGGTAAGCCTCTCAACCTGTGGTTTACACCAATTCTTAAATCGAGGGGCAATGATTCCTTTTGATTTGAAATTTGGGATAACTGTGTGCCGGCATGCAACACAGAAACACCGAGATTTGTTCTGCCGTCAGGCAGTTTGTACAATAAACCGGCATCAACTGCCATTGCTGATGTCGAAAC
>JBAYPL010000143.1:0-7098 GCA_041677745.1 Kapaibacterium sp. (SeqCode) | reverse complement strand
TTCTTGCGAAAATGAAAAATCAGATGAGCTTATTGAATCATCAGACACTTTAGTCTCTGAACAGATTTCAATACATAATGATACCTCATTAACACAGAAAGAAGCAGAATACTTGCAAAGTTTAGAAAAAAAAGAAGAAGTAAAGGAAAGGTACCAACAAATCATTAAAGAAAAAAATTTGACCAAGGAACAACTGCTCGAATTTTTACCGGCTTCAATTAACGGATTTCAATCCCTGCCACATACTACAGGAAAATCTTACGAAAATGACAGTGCCGTAACAATTTCTGTCCGACGACAGTTTAAAAACGATAAAAGACAGACTCTTGTCTTTGATTTGTTTGATTATGGCAATGGTAATCCAATACCGCATAAACTTAGATTTGAAGTTTTACCAACGGATCTTGACGGAGTAACCTTCCCTATCGAGATGGACGGTTCCAAAGGTTATTACTATTGGGTTGACAACAAAAACTACGGGCATATTGAAGTAATTGCCGCCGACAGATTTGTAATCATTATCAGAATAAACGGTTTCGAACCGGATAATGATTTGATTGAAAATTTTTTAAAACAAGTTAATATTAAATCTTTAGTTCAAATCGGAAATCAATAAGATATTTTTTATTATGGAAAAATTAAAAAATTACGGCTCTAAAGCAACACGTGCAGGTTTTGGAATTGCTCTTGCCGAAATGGGAGAAAAGCATTCAAACCTGGTTGTAATCGGGGCTGATGTTACCGGCTCAGTACTCACCTCATATTTTCAGGAGAAATATCCTGAAAGATTTATTTCGGTAGGAGTCGCAGAGCAAAATGCAACAACAATAGCAGCAGGACTGGCACTTTCGGGAAAAATAGCAGTATTTTCGAGTTACAGTGCTTTTTCTGCATTGAGAAACGCAGACATGCTTCGTGTTTCGGTTGCATATAATGATGTAAACGTAAAAATCGGTGGAGCTCACTCAGGAGTCACAGTCGGACCTGACGGAGCCACTCACCAATCACTCGAAGAATTAGCCTTTTTGAGAGCTTTACCCAACATGACTCTTGTTGTACCTGCAGACTATGAGCAAACAAGAAAGGCAACAAAAGCAATAATAGAAAAAGTAGGACCGGCGTTCATACGTTTTGGAAGACCGGCTGTACCTATGTTCACAACAGAGGACAGTCCTTTTGAGCTTGGAAGAGCAGAAGTTATGCGTGATGGAGGTGATGTTGCCATTATTGCTTGCGGTCATTTGGTTTGGCATTCTCTACTTGCAGCAGAAGAGTTATGGCAGAAACACGGCATTGACGCAAGGGTCATCAACAGCCACACAATAAAACCTATAGATGTCAAAACAATAACTGATGCTGCATTAGATTGCAAAGCAATCGTTACCGCAGAAGAACATCAGGTACACGGCGGCTTAGGCGGTGCTGTAGCTGAGGTTCTTGCCAAGAACTTCCCGGTTCCAATTGAAATACTCGGAATGAGAGATACATTCGGAGGAAGCGGAGAACCGGAAGAACTACTCGTAAAATATGGTTTAACTTATAAAGAAATCATTCTTTCTACCATGAAAGTTTTAGAAAGAAAGAAAAAAGGTTTTATAGGTTATCGAAATGTAAGTGATGTTCCAATAGCTGAATAATAAAAAGTGAATAATAGTCAGGAAACACCCAAAAGAAAAAGAATCAGAAAACCCGTACAGGTATTTACACAACTGACAAGCGGACCTGAAAGAGTTACCATTGATGAACCGATTTTGGTCGAATTAGGTGAACTCGCAGACGAGTATGGATTTGAGCTATACGCCGTAGGAGGATATGTCAGAGATTATTTCCTTAACACCCCAAGAAAAGATATTGATTGCACAGTTGTAGGTGATTCATTAAAGTTTGCTCGAATTGTTGCCGAGAAATACAATTCAAGAGCTATTGTTTATGAACGCTTCAGAACTGCTATGGTGCCCATAGGTAAATATCACGTAGAATTCGTGGGTACTCGTAAAGAAGTTTACATGCCGAACTCACGTAATCCTATTGTTACTGAAGGGACTTTGCATGATGATCTGAGACGGCGTGATTTTACGATTAATGCTATGGCTGTATCCCTGAACAAGATGACTTTCGGTGAACTGACTGATTTATTTGGAGGAAAGGAGGATATCGAACTCAAAATACTCCGTACTCCTCTCGACCCGGGTGTAACATTCAGTGAGGACCCGCTGCGTATGCTCAGAGCTGCAAGGTTTTCATCACAATTAGATTTTGACATCGCTCCTATTTGCTTCCTCCAAATTGAAAAAATGGCTGACAGAATCAAAATTATTTCACAAGAGAGAATATCAGAAGAATTTTTAAGAATCATTGACAGCCCTAAGCCTTCAATAGGTTTATCCATAATTTACGAAAGCGGCCTGATGCGTAATGTCTTTCCTGAACTTCAACAGCTTGGCGGCGTCGAGATAAAACATGAAGGTGATGTCAGTTATGGACACAAGGATGTATTTACACATTCTCTGAAGGTTCTTGATAATATTGCAGAAATGACTAATGATCGTTGGTTGAGATTTGCTGCTCTTGTTCATGATATTGCTAAACCAAGAACTAAGAAATTTATTGAAGGTACTGGATGGACTTTCCACGGTCATGAGGAATTAGGGGCAAGATGGATGAATAAAATTTTCAGAAGAATGAAATTACCCCTTGAGCACCTCGAACAAGTAGAAACACTCATAAGATTGCATCAAAGACCTATGACTCTTGTTGACGAAGGTGTAAGCGATTCTGCTGTCAGAAGGCTTGCTTTCCATGCCGGGGAGTATCTTGACGATTTGTTTACTTTAGTAAGAGCTGATATTACTACTAAGAATCCGGGACTTTCCGAAAAATACAAGCAAAATTATGAAAAAGTATTCAGAAAAGTATTGTATGTTCAGGAAAAAGATAAGCTGAGAGAATTTCAATCTCCAGTACGAGGCGAAGAAATTATGGAACTCTGTGGTATTGAACCATCAAGAGCAGTTGGTCAAATCAAGACAAAGATTGAGGAAGCTATTCTTGACGGTATAATTCCAAACGAATATGAAGCTGCCAAAAAGTTTTTCCTTTCTAACAAGAAAGAATGGATTAAGGAATTTGTCCCCCCTCCTGCACCTAAAAAGAGAGGAAGAAAAAAGAAAGTAGTAGAAGAGCCTGTCGAAGAAAATGACTTCTTTAATCCTGAATTGAATCCGGTAACTCACAACGAAGAGGATACTATTTTTGGCATTCTCTTGAAAGATAAGGGGACAATGGATAAATACGAAGAATTTGAGAAAAAATACGGTAAATATAATAAATAAATTTTTGTTTTTATAAAATACCTTACTATTTAAACAAGTAATTATAATAAAACGGATTGGAAATAATATTTAATATTTTATCCAATCCGCTTTTTAATTAGGTCTTAAATTTAGTTTACTATTTATTTTCAGCTCTTTCAGACAAAATCTTTAATACTTCACCGCATGATTTTTCTGAAATTTTCATAATAGAATATGCTTCATTTAATACAGCATTCTTATACTCTTCATCAGAAATACCGGGCAGATTAATTTCAACATTTTTCATAGCCCCCCAAATACCGACTTCAAGTGCTTTAGCACCAACTTCAACGTCGGATTTTGAAGCAATATTACCATAACGGGCTGTATCTATCATCCAATCCCAAGCTTTCACAGCATACCTCATAGTAGTCAGCGGGACTTCGACCGCTTTTTTCAGACCATTTTGCATGGCAACTTTGCGTAAGGATTTCTCTTCATCATTTGACTTTGGTAATCTCAGAGCTTCCATGTAGTCATTAAAAGCATTTGTATCAGCGTCAATCATAGGAATCAGCTCTTGAGTTATCTTATGAAGCGGTGGGATGATTTTACGCATTTCTGAATCAAGATGCTCAAACTTTCTTACACCGTAAGTAAGTTGTGCAACCATACATGCTAAGCCGGAGCCAATCGCCGCAATTGCTGCAGATGCAGAACCGCCGCCCGGAGCAGACGTACGAGCAGCAATTTCTTCGATGAAGTTACGGACAGTCATAGAAGCCAAAGGCTCATCTTGCTTTTCTTCTGTCATATATTCAATGATTCTCTTTTCAGGAATAAACTGTGATACGGAGTTGAGACCTAATCTCTCAACTACGAGTTTTACTTTCTGTTTCTCATCCAAAATAAACAGATTTTCCTTCTCCATATAATATTCAGCTGCCATTAGCATGGCTTCAAGCGGAATCAATCCCACAAGCTCAGAGCCGGCGACACCTACTTTAATTTCGGCTGCATCATTTTTACATTCCTCAAAAGCAATATGCATTGGTGTAACTTTATAATTCGTAAGGTTCATAGTGATTTGAGCCATATTATACTCATCAACGAACCAACCCATAGCTTTGCATTCTTTCAGACGTCCCGGTTCTTGGTCACCTCTTCCTGCTTCCCTGATATTCAGAGCTATTCTGTGAGCCTGATTAGATGTACCCAGAATATTAATATTATATGCAATCAAGAAGAATCTAGCACCGGTTGCAGTTGCACCCCATTCAGGAATAAACTCAGCAGGTCCATAGTCAGGTTTCCATTCCGGTTTAACAATTTTCTTAGCTAAACCTTCGTACTCACCATGCCTGATTTGAGGTAATGATGTTCTGTAATCTTTACTAGCAGCATGTTCGTAGAGGTACAGCGGGATACCAAGCTCTGAAGCAGCTCTTTCAGCAAATTTCTTGGCGCACTCCACACATTCTTCCATAGTAACATTTGCAACAGGAACGAAAGGACAAACATCTAAAGCACCCATGCGTGGATGCTCACCCTTTTGTTTTTTCATGTCTATCAATTTTCTCGCTACTCTTGCACCTGCAAGTGCCCCTTCAACTACACTGTCCGGGTCACCAACAAAGGTATATACAGTTCTGTTGGTAGAATATCCCGGGTCAACATCAAGAAGATTTACACCGGCAGTTTTCCTAATTGCATCTGCTATTGCATCTATTACTTCTTTGTTTCTGCCTTCTGAGAAGTTCGGTACACATTCAACAATTTTTTTCATGATTTTCTCTTTATTTTTTTTAAAAACTAATGTATATAATTTTACAAAATTAAGTAAAAATCATACATTTACATAATAAATACAATTATTTACGAGTATTCTTAATCATCTTTGACTATAATTATGGTGATTTATACAAAACTTGATTGTTAATCGTCTATAATTTTTTGATAAAATTCAATATGGTAAATATATAATGTCCCAAACAAAAGCAATTCATGCAACCACCGTTATCGGCATATTAAAAGACGGTAAGGCTGCCATGGGTTCCGACGGTCAGGTTAGCTTTGGAAACACTGTCCTAAAACATAATGCCAAAAAAGTCAGATTACTATATAATAATACAATTCTTGCAGGATTTGCAGGAGCAACAGCTGATGCATTTACATTGATTCAAAGGTTTGAAGAAAAAATCGAATCCAACAGAGGCAACCTCCAAAGAGCCTCTATAGAACTTGCTAAAGACTGGAGAACAGACAGGTATCTTAGAAAACTTGAAGCAATGCTCGCTGTTATGAATAACAAAGATGCCTTCCTTATCAGTGGCACAGGTGATGTTATCGAGCCTGAAGACAATATTATTGCTATAGGTTCAGGTGGACCGTTTGCTCTTTCAGCTGCCAGAGCTTTGATTAATCATACAGATTATGAGCCGGAAAAGATTGTGGAGGAATCACTTAAAATCGCTGCTGATATTTGTATATATACAAATTCCACATTAACTATTGAGTCACTTTAAATAAAGAAATATTAAAAATGGAAAATAAAACCCAAGAAGCACAGTTGATTGTTGTTGATAATCCAAATAAGAAAGCTTATCTAACTCCAAAACAAATAGTAAACGAGCTTGATAAATTTATTATCGGACAGGATGCAGCCAAGAAAGCAGTAGCAATTGCTCTACGTAATCGTTGGAGAAGGCAGAATGTTGAAAGTAACATTAAACATGAAATTATGCCAAACAATATAATTATGATTGGACCAACAGGCGTAGGTAAAACTGAAATCGCAAGAAGATTGGCTAAGCTTGCCAATGCACCTTTTGTTAAAGTTGAGGCTACAAAATTTACAGAAGTAGGCTATGTAGGCAGAGATGTTGAGTCAATGGTACGTGACCTCGCCGAGAGAGCTGTCGGAATAGTCAAAGATGAACACCTTGAGTCTAAAAAAGGTGATGCAGTAATTGCAGCTGAGAATAGAATCTTAGACATTCTTATCCCTCCCGTGAAGAAATCACCTTCGTTTGAAAATCAGTCAGATGAAGCAATTGAAGATAATCATTCAACTCGTGAAAAATTCAGGCAAATGCTAAGAAACGGTGTTCTCGATGATAGAATTATCGAAGTTGAGGTTATTGTTGACCAGACTCCGAATCTACATGTTCTCGGTCCGATGGGTATGGACGAGATAGGTATGAATCTGCAAGATATTTTCGGTAATATGATGCCTAAGAAACGTAAATCACGTAAGATGAAGGTATCAGACGCAAGACTGATTATCGAAAAAGAGGAAGCCGATAAGTTAATTGATATGGAAGCCGTCGTTCGTGAAGCTCTCAAACGAGCAGAAAATTCGGGTATAATATTTATTGACGAGATTGATAAAATAGCTTCACGCAGTGCTTCAGGTTCAGGTCCTGATGTATCTCGCGAAGGCGTACAAAGAGATTTGTTACCTATTGTTGAAGGCTGTGCTGTAAATACTAAATATGGTATGGTTTCTACCGACCATGTATTGTTTATAGCGTCGGGAGCTTTTCATGTTTCTAAACCTTCAGATTTGGTACCGGAACTTCAGGGTCGCTTCCCAATCAGAGTAGAACTGAAAAGTCTTACCGAAGAAGACTTTGTACGGATACTTACACAGCCTGAAAATGCTCTCATCAAACAATACCAAGCATTAATAGAGACCGAAAATATACACCTCGAATTTGACGAATCAGGTATTAAAGAAATCGCTGCTCTTGCTGCTAAAGTCAATGATGAAGTTACAAATATCGGAGCAAGAAGGCTGCATACA
>JBAYPL010000142.1:0-7121 GCA_041677745.1 Kapaibacterium sp. (SeqCode) | reverse complement strand
GCTGCTATATCACAGGTATTTGCCGAATCCGGGATGAACTTTGTATTTACCGGACATTTCCATGCAAATGATATAGTAAAAGCTGAATATGACAATACATTTATATACGATATTGAAACCGGCTCATTATTGACATATCCTGTTCCACTCAGATATATAAATATTATTGGCAGCAAAACAATGGAAATCACAAGTAAGCATCTTCAAGATGTAAATATCAACACGAAAGGGAAAACATTTCAAGAATATGCTGAGGATTATTTAACATCCGATTTGGATTTATTTATCGTTGACATACTGAATTCACGATTCAATATAGATACTACAATTGCGAAGGAGCTTGCTCCTGTGGGAGTTGGGGCGTTTACGGCTCATTATAAAGGTGATGAGATAATTACTGAAAATGCACTAAATACAATTAAGAAATATGAAAGTTCGGACAATCTTGCGGTCAATCTATTTATTTATTCTGTTGAGTCTCTTTATACCGATTTAAATCCCCAAGACAATAGTATTAAAATTGATATGCGTACAGGTACAGAAATAAAATAAGCTTCGATAAAAAAATATAAAAGCCAAGTCCGGAGTGTTTAATTAATTCTGACTTGGCTTTTGTTGTTTATGCAAGGGAGCTAAAAGACGCTAATCGTCGAGTACATCACACAGAGAGTTCTGGATATCAAACTCCAATTTCTTGTACTTTCCTTCGACAACTCTTCCATCTTGATAACGGACTTTTACATTATCATTTCGTCCGAATTTTCGCTCTTTACGCTTGAAAGTTTGACTGACAGTTGTAGCTTCGCCCTGTGGACTTTCTTGGCGCGGAGCATTTGCAAGAAATGCCGGAGTTTGTGTGGAATACTCGAAATTGAGCCCGCCTGTGCTTGTTCTCTGTCTGATTTTAGGCAGTTCGACCAATGAAATCGAATCTTCTTCACCGCTTTGAAGAGGTCTTTTCACTCTCACTTCACGTTGAACAAGCTGCGGAAAATATTTGAATGCAAATACTACACTCTCTTTATTAATCTCTTGAATCAAGTCAACGAAGAGTTTATATGCTTCGGATTTATATTCGAGCAAGGGGTCTTTCTGACCGTATGAACGCAGGTGGATACCTTCTTTAAGGTCATCCATGGCACGCAAGTGTTCTCTCCATTTGTCGTCAATAGTTTGCAGGACGGCAACTTTTTCGAGCTTAGCCATGAAATCCTTGCCGAGCATTTCTTCCTTTCTGGTGTAAAATTCTTTTGCAGCCTTGACGACACGTTCAATAAGCTCATTATTATTATCTTTCTCGAAATCACTCTCACTTACTTCGACTTCACACAGCAACTGTGCACGAACAGCATCCTTAAATCCCTTGACAAGTTTATCGTCTTTAAACTCTTCAATGAGATTATAAACGATATCTTCAAGATAATCAAACAGCTCACCTTTTAACCTTTCACCGCGTAAGGCAGCACGTCTTCTATTGTAAATAACCTCACGTTGCTGATTCATCACGTTGTCATATTCGAGTAATCTTTTACGTATGCCGAAGTTATTTTCTTCTACTTTTTTCTGAGCTCTTTCCACTGATTTAGAAATCATGGAATGCTGAATCGGTTCACCTTCCGGAATTTTCAATTTTGCCATGACATTGGCAATTCTTTCGCCACCGAACAGACGCATCAAATCATCTTCGAGAGAGATGTAAAATATTGATGAACCCGGGTCACCTTGTCTTCCGGCTCGACCACGAAGCTGTCTGTCAATACGCCTTGCGTCGTGACGTTCCGAGCCGAGAATTGCCAATCCGCCGTTTTTCTTAACCTCATGGTCAAGTTTGATGTCGGTACCTCTTCCTGCCATATTGGTTGCAATCGTAACAGCACCTTTCTGACCGGCTTGCGCTACTATTTCGGCTTCTTTAGCGTGTTGCTTAGCATTAAGTACATTATGCTTGATATTTTGTCTTTTAAGCATTTTGGAAAGTACTTCGGATACTTCTACAGTCGCTGTACCAACAAGTATTGCTCGTCCTGCACTTTGAAGTTCCTTGATTTCATCAATCAAAGCATTATATTTTTCGCGCTTTGTTTTAAAAATCAGGTCTTCAATATCATCTCTTATGATAGGCTTATTTGTTGGTATTACATTAACTTCAAGCCCATAAATTTTCTCGAATTCAGCGGCTTCAGTGTCCGCTGTTCCAGTCATGCCGCCTAATTTTCTGTAAAGTCTGAAATAATTTTGCAAAGTGATTGTCGCGAAAGTCTGGGTATCTCTTTCAACTTTGACCTTTTCTTTTGCTTCGATTGCCTGATGCAGCCCGTCTGAATACCTTCTTCCTTCGAGGATACGTCCTGTGAATTCATCAACAATCATAATCTTATTATCTTGGACGACATACTCAATATCTTTTTCATATAATGAATATGCTCTGAGCAGTTGATTAATTGTGTGAATTCTGTCGCTTCGTTCAGAAAATATCATGTGAGCTTCATCTTTCAGTCTTTGTTTCTCGTCAGGTGATAAACTGCTGTCACCTTCAATCTGACTAAACTGAGCTGCGATATCGGGTATAACAAACATATTCGGATCCTCATCTTTGGTTCCGAGAAGCTCTCTACCTTTCTCGCTTATATCTATTTGGTGAGATTTTTCGTCAATGTTATAGTACAATTCATCGTCAATTTCGTGCATCCTGCTTCCTTTATCTCTAAGGAAGAACATTTCGGTGTCACGTTTGAGCTTTTGATTTTCGGGTTCTTGGAGTAATTTTGTAAGCTTTTTGTGTTTTGGCATACCGTGGTAAGCTCTGAGCAGCAATATTCCTGCTTTTTCTAAATCTTCCTTAGTACCTGATTTCAGAAATGATTCGGCTTCTGCGACAATTCCGTTAACAAATTTTGCTTGAGCGTCAATCAGTCGTTTTACACGCGGGTTCATTTCTTCGAATTTCTGATCGGTTTGACCAACGGGACCTGAAATTATAAGCGGAGTTCTGGCTTCGTCAATCAACACGGAGTCAACCTCATCCACGATAGCGTACCAATGCTCACGCTGAACGATATTCTCCAAATCAATTACCATATTATCGCGGAGATAATCGAAACCAAATTCATTATTGGTACCGTAAGTGATATCGCAATTATACATCTTACGCCTATCGTCATTTTCCATATTTGACTGGATGGCACCTACGGTTAATCCTAAAAAGTTATATACAGGTGACATCCACTCGGAGTCACGTTTTGCGAGATAATCATTGACTGTTACCAAGTGGACGCCTTTCTTTGCAAGTGCGTTTAGATAGACCGGAGCAACGGCTACAAGGGTCTTACCTTCACCGGTGGCCATTTCGGCAATTTTACCTTCGTGGAGTACAATCCCGCCTATCATCTGCACATCGTATGGAATCATGTCCCATACAGCGTGCTGTCCGGCGTAAGTATATCCGAAGTTGCTTTCTTTCAGTCGCTTACATGCTTGCTTAACCACAGCAAAAGCTTCAGGCAATATCACGTCGAGTTCATCATTAACTGTTTGATATATTTCATCACCTAAATCTTTGATTTGTTGTGTGATATCAAGGATTTCAGTGCTTTCCAAGGCTTCATTTTGAAGCCTTTCACGCAAGGATTGTCGCTTCTCTTCAAGCTCTTTAACCGATAGAACTATCCTGTTCTGAAACTCTTGGGTTTTAGCTTTAAGCTCATCATCGGTCAATTTGTCGAATTTTGAATAATATTTATTGATATTTTCAACTATCGGCATCATTCTTTTGACTTCTTTGTCATGCTTATTGCCGAGAATTTTGTTTAATAAAGAACCGAACATTTTATTCTTTTTTTAAATTATTTGATATAAAAAAAAGTAAACGAATCAGAACAACTTGTATTTATATTAACACAATTAATAAAACACGGTTATTTGATTGTAATCAACATGATTGTCATTAATAAATGCACTATTCCTGAATATCATGTTTGCAACAAATGAATTAAAAATATATAAATGCCGCAAGTAAAATCCTGAGATTTCCTACTTCATTTGCATCGTTGACTCTTCCGAAAGAATCATTTGTTCCATAGGCAGCAGCAGTATATTCAAACTCTGCAGCGATTTGTGTTTTACCTGTTTTGTAGGATATTCTGGGTGACATTCTGTAAATATAATCAATGTCGTTTCCACGTGCAAAGTATGGACCTGTCAGTTCGGTTTCACTGCCTAAGTTCTTCTGGAACCCTCCAAATAATCCGATTGTAAATTCATTCCCATACTGTAAATCAATCCATGACGAGCTGATATTAATAGGAGAATAGTCCCATTTGCCGGTTACAGAGTCGGTTGATTTGACGGCATACCCGCCGGTCATCAAGAAGTTGTGTGTGTTTTGACCTACGAAGGTTGAAGCTGTTATGAAAAAATCGCCACTTTTATAACGTGCAAGAATATTTGCTGAATAAGCACCCACAGTAGTTCTGTCTATATGACCGGTCTGGCTTGTCAGCCGCGGCATTATTTCATTATAGAGTGCGTTTGCTGCAAACAACCAATTACCTGATTCGAAGCGTAAGCCAAGATTTACCATCGGGATACCTGAATTTCGCCTGTACTCTGTTGAGCTTCCGAGTGGTCCCGTACTTGGAAATTCCATCTCGGATATTGCAGATAATAATGCTTTAAAATTATCTGATTTAAATGTATATGTCAGCAGAGGGGTTCTTGAAAAAGGGACGAAGGGTATTCCGGTATTAAATGAAATCGTCTGTGCGTATGCTTCTGCAATGAACATAGGATGCCAATCATGACCTGCTTTCAAAGAATGTTGACCCCAATCAAATGTCAGATTGGCTTGACGCAATCTTACACTGCCTATATCACTGTTAGCAGCTCCGAAAAACTCTCCTTCAAGCAATCCTGTCATTTTAGCTCCAAGAAATTCAGGAGCTTTTATTTTGTACCCGAATCTTGACTGAATAGCGAGTATAGTGAATTGTGAACTTGCGTTCGCATCCTCTCCCGATAATTCATGCTGTGGAGCAGGATAAAGCAGTACCAGACCGTCACGAGCATCTATTGTCTGTCTTGTATCGTAGTAAACATCAGCTTTAACATAGCCGTAAGGTGTAAAATTCCAATCAGTTTGCGATAGAAGATTTATATTTGAAAATAAAACACACAGTAAAAGCGAATAAAAATATTTCATTGAAAAAGCCATTTTATGGAAAATTAATCAAGATTTGTTATTCAACAATTTCAAAAGTAAGTATTTATTTTTTTCAAAAAAAATGCACTTCACAGTGTCTGAAAAATAATTTTCGTATCAACATCTGATATCGAATGAGCAAATGTACATTTGGATATTAAATAAAAGCCGATGTATTAATTTCTACGTCGGCTTTTATTACGATATAATATTGCAAATATTAAAGAAATGATTCTCAATCAGCTTTGATGAGAGGCTTGATAATATTTCCTACTTTTACGAAATAAACTCCTTCCGACAAATTAGAAATATCAATTTTCATCACTGTATCATTCACTGATGTTTTTGATAGCACAGAGCCTGTTAGATTGAATATTTCAATCTCATTTACAGACCGAACACCCGACAAATTAACGTATAAAAAATTGGATGAAGGGTTAGGATATACCAGTAATTGCTCGGTCATATCGTCAACAGAAGTCGGACCGTCAGTCTTGAATTTTACAGTATTGCTCCAAGCACTTGAGTTTGTATCATTATAAGTTCTGACACGACAGAAGTATTCAGCATCTTCGCCCAGACTGTAATTATAAATTAAATGGTCGAAATTATCCATATCAATAATAATACTATTGAAATTTTTATCAATGGCAATTTGAATCTGATAGAAGTATATATCATTTGACAATGCCCAAGTGATTACGCCTTTACTTGGAACTTTCTCGGCACCATCCGGTGGGAATACGATAGCCGGCTTTTCGAGTTCTGTTGTGAAGGATATCCTGTCAGACCATTGGCTCTTAGAATTTGAATTTGAAGCTGCTACTCTCGCATAATATAAAGCCCCGTAGTCAAGGTTTGTGTAACTTAACTTAGTACCAACAATGCCGGATTGTTTGTAAAATATCGAACTAAAATTCTGACGGTTAGACAGAGATACCTGATAATCGGTTGCCATATCTACCTCCGACCAGATAATTTCACCTTCTACAGGGACTTCGGTTTTTCCGTTTATTGAGCTGACAATTTCCGGTGTATTCAGAACTGTTTCGGCCATGGTTGTAAAAGACCATACCTCAGACCAATCGCTTACATATTCTTCTTTTACATACCTTACACGCCAGAAATAGGTCTTGTTCTTGGTATCGAAATTGTAATCATATCTGTTAATATTGATAATATCATTTGAAATGATTGGTGAATCAAAATCATTATCTTCACTTATCTCTAAATTATAATATTCAATATTCGATATAGATTCCCATTCAAGGGTACCTTTCAGAGGAGTTTGTAAAGCTTCATTCTCGGGGAGCAACAAGCTTATGGTCTGCCCCTTATTAATTACATGAAAACGCCATACTTCAGACCAGCTGCTACTGTCAAACAGGCTGTGAGATTTGACCCGCCAAAAATAATACATATTATCGTCAAAACCTATGATTTTGTATTGGGGAACATCAATATTTTTTACGTCATGTGTGATATTCAAGAACTCGGGGTCTTTTGCTACTTGGAGTGAATAAGATACTGCTTTAGCTCGTTGAGACCATAAGAAATTGACATCATTCAATGTTTGAGATGCATTTTCAGGTGAAATTTGCTTGGGAGCCAAAATATCGTAACCCTCATCGGTAGTAAAAATACCAACGCTGGACCAAACGCTGTTTACCTCTCCTCGATAAGCTAAAACCCGCCAATAATACTTGGTTTGTGGTTTGAGCTCCGGTATGTGCATGTAATTATTATTTATCTCCTTGACATCAACAAGGTTAGTCGAGAAGTCGTTGAATTCCGATAATTGAAGATGGTATAAAATATCCTTATCCAGCTTCGACCAGGATAGATTAACTTCGACATGAATATCTGTAGCATTCATTTCAGGATAGTTCAATACCACGGGAGGCAGTAGAGTACTGAATGTCAT
>JBAYPL010000141.1:0-7147 GCA_041677745.1 Kapaibacterium sp. (SeqCode) | reverse complement strand
GATGGGTAAGCTCTCACGGTTTCGCTCTGAATGTTGCCAATAATTTAATGGAATTTTCGTACATAGTGCCATGTGGAATTTCTGATAAAGGTGTTACATCCATAAGTCAGGAAATTGGCACAGCTGTTGATACTTCTGAAGTGAAGATTATAACTACAAAGATTTTTGAAAATCGGTTCGGGAAATATTTTTCAGTATAATGAAAAATTTTCTTGCTTAATTCAAAAAATCTTATTATTTTTGAATCACATTCTTTTTACGATTTGTAAATTGAATGCATGCGAAAGTAGCTCAGTTGGTAGAGCACAACCTTGCCAAGGTTGGGGTCGCGAGTTCGAGTCTCGTCTTTCGCTCGACAATGAATGTTGTCACTTCCTCTTTATGCTGCATGCCTTGCTGTCACCCCCCCGATAGTAAGGCATTTTTATTTCTGCTTTCTATATTTTTATTACAAAATCTTTTATATTTGAAATATTATTTTTTAAATAACACAATTATTATACTATGAAAATTGATGGTTTCGTGCTGGATGATAATAATCCTGAGTTCAATTATGCTGTTGAATTGGTAAAAAAGAAAACTCCAATGATTTATTTAACAGGTAAGGCAGGCTCCGGGAAAACCACTTTTTTGAAATATATCAGAACCATCTTGGATATAAATATGGTCGTGCTTGCACCTACGGGCGTTTCAGCAATTAATGCCGGTGGTCAAACAATCCATTCATTTTTTCGAATTGCTCCCAGCCTGTATCTGCCAGATGACAAAAGGTTAAGATTCAAGGCAGAACCAAATGATGAAGACCAAAGTACAATTACAGACAATTTCAAATTTAGAAAAAGGCACAGAAAACTAATCAGTGAAATGGAATTGCTTGTAATTGACGAAGTATCAATGGTCAGGTGTGACTTGCTTGATGTCGTTGATAGGATTTTAAGAGCCTACCGAGATAAAAATTCTGTGTTCGGTGGTGTTCAAGTATTGTTGATTGGTGATGTATTTCAATTACCTCCGATTGCTCGAGGAAACCAATGGGAAATTCTTAGTAATTATTATGAAACTCCTTTCTTTTTTAGCAGTAAGGTATTTACTGAAAGAAGACCGGAATATGTTGAACTCAGAAAAATATATAGGCAGAAAGATGATAAATTTATTGATTTATTGAATAAGGTGCGTACTAATTATCTTAACGATGAAGATATGGAGCTGCTAAACAGCAGGTTCAGACCGGAAATCGTTAAAAATCCTAATTTGAACTATGTCATTGTGGCTACACATAATGATATTGTTGATGCTACCAATATGAGAAAACTTGATGAGTTAGATTCTAAACTCGTTGTTTATGAAGCAGAAATCAACGGTGATTTTCCTGACTCTATGCACCCGACCGATAAATTCTTGAATCTTAAAGTCGGCTCGCAAATCATGTTTGTAAAAAATGATTCAGACAAAAAATACTTTAACGGAAAAATTGGAATTATCAAAGAGCTGAATGAAGATTTTCTGATTGTTAACGATGAGAAGGGTGAAGATATTGAGGTCCACAGATTTTCTTGGACAAATATCAATTATGTATGGAATGATGAGAAGAAACGGATAGAAGAGAATATTCTTGGTGAATTTACACAATTCCCGGTCAAGCTCGCTTGGTCGGTTACGGTTCATAAATGCCAAGGACTGACTTTTGATAAGATTATCGCAGACATTGGTAGGTCATTTACCGCCGGACAGGTGTATGTTGCATTAAGTCGTTGCAGAACATTTGAAGGACTTGTTCTTAAGACCAAGATTAAACGAAGTGCAATCAAAACAGACCCGGAAGTACTTAAATTCACTGAGAGTAAATTCAAAAATGAAGGTGAATTGTTCTAAAGCAAGGCTTTATAATTCGTTTGATGTGTATTGTTTTAAAATGTGTTACCCATGATTTGAGATAAATATTAACCTATCTCATAAATTTTACATTGAATATCTGTAACATAAATTTACATAAAAAATTAAAATTCCATATATTTGTAAATATTAACGATGAATTTCTGAAATTGAGTAAGATATGAGCAGAAAGGTAAAGAGTGCAAATCCATTTTTAATTGGATTGTTTGTAATCATTGGAAGCCTGATAATGATTGGATTGATAATCTGGCTTGGTGCAAGTCAGATTTTGAAACAACAAAGGTATTACGTAACCTATTTTGATACGTCGGTTGAAGGACTTGACAAAGGATCTGCCGTGAAGTATCAAGGAGTCCCTTGCGGAAGGATAACAGAGATACAGGTTGCACCCGATGGCAAACTCGTTGAAGTTGTCTTTCAAATTGATGTCACTATCAAGATTGATGACAGTCTGAGAGTACAGCCTGCAATGGCAGGTATAGCCGGAGGTAAGTTTTTGCAACTTCACTATCCGTCTAATCCCGATATGGCTTCAAAGTTCCCCGACTTACAATTTGAACCTAATTATACTCTGATACGCTCGGCTCCTTCCGGTCTCGAAGAAATGACAATTGCAGCTCAAGCTGTTATGAATAATCTTATGCAATTGAACGTATATGAATTAAATAAAAAAACCATTGAATTTCTGACAGAAAGTACTAGATTTTTTACCAAGAAAGAACTTGACGAGATTCTGAAAAATTTAGAATCTTCAACAGTACACTTGAATGAAGTAATGGAGAAAGCAAATAATTCCAATGCCATTGACAATATTAATGAAACATCTGCTATCCTGCGAAAATCAGCTCTTCGAGTAGAAGACATGATAGCAGAAATGAATTCTCAAGTAGAACAAATGCAACTACATACATACATGGAGAAATTTTATCTTAAATATGACTCGTCACTCACACGTACCACCGATATCATAGCTAACATGGGTTACAGGACAGAATCTTCGGTTTATTCGATGCAAGAACTCATGGAGCAATTGATTCGAACAAACCATGACTTACGCAATGTCCTACGTTCATTCAATGATAATCCGTCTTCGATGATTTTCAGTCTTCCGCCGCCGCCGGAAGAGTAATTTACTTGCCGATATTGATGAAGCTGAAATTATCACCGTCGAATAGACCTTTGTCGCTGAGTTTAATGCTTGGTATCACAAGCAGAGCCATGAAAGATAAAGTCATAAAAGGTGAGTGTAAATTACTTCCTAATTCTTTAGCAGCCAAGTCAATCTGATGATATTTTTCGGCAATAATTTTTCCGTCATCAGCACTCATCAGACCTGCGACAGGCAGCGGCAGAACCATGATAGAGTCATCGTTGACAGCACAAAGTCCACCGGTATTTTCAATGATGGTATTTACAGCTTTGCAAATTGATTCGTCACTTGTTCCGACAGCAATTATATTATGTGAATCATGAGCTACACTTGACGCTATAGCACCTTTCTTCAAACCAAAATTGCGAATAAATGCAATTGTAGGGGGGACGTTATCATATCTGTTGACGACTGTAATTTTCAGAATATCATTGTCTAAGTCCGGTACAATGTAATCACCTTTTATTTTCGGAAGTTGTTGTGACTTTTTGGTTACCAGTTCACCGTCAACAGCATCAATCACATTAAGCATTTCAATATTTCCTGCATGTACTTTAAAGTCTTCTACAGACTTTGTACCAGTCTTGAATTGATTTATCGTATTGACGTCAACAGGCTCAATGAAAGTTCTTCCGTTTGCCGCAACTAAATCACCGTTTATATAGGTTTTTTCAGCAATAAAATTAACTATGTCTTTGCATATGATAAAATCAGCAGGGTCACCGACCTGAAGTAATCCAACTTCAAGATTATAGTGTCTTACAGGATTGAAAGTAGCTGCTCGGAGCACATTGAACATATCATGTCCTTTTTGTATCGCTCGTGAAACAGTCTTATTTATATGGCTAACAAGCAAATCATCGGGGTGCTTGTCGTCACTGCAAAGCATACAAAATTCCGGATGAGTTGTCAGCAATGAATTAAGTGTATCGAAGTTTTTTGCAGCAGTTCCTTCTCGGATAATGATTTTCATACCGTACGAAATCTTTTCAAGTGCCTCATCCAGTGTGAAACACTCGTGGTCTGTACTAATGCCGGAAGAAATGTATTTTTTCGCTTGTTCGCCTCGTAATCCCGGTGCATGACCGTCAATTCTTTTTCCTAATTCACGAGCAATGTTGATTTTTTCCATTACTTCGGGGAATTCGTTTATTACTCCCGGAAAATTCATCATTTCGCTCAAATATTTAATATCGGGATCTCTTAATAACTCTTTAATCTCCGACGGACTGATGACTGCGCCTGCTGTTTCAAAAGTAGTTGCCGGTACACATGAAGGTGCTCCGAAATAGAATTTGAAAGGTACTCTTTTACCATTGTCTATCATGAATTTAATGCCTTCCATTCCGCATACATTAGCTATCTCATGAGGGTCGGAGACAGTCGCTACTGTACCGTGCAAAACTGCTAGTCTTGCAAACTCGGAAGGTATCAGCATAGAGCTTTCAATATGAACATGTGCATCTACCAAACCGGGCATGATATAATGATTGTAGGTTTCATTGTTTTCTTCAATTTTTATAATAAAACCGTCATCAACAGTGATTTTTCCTGCAAATATCCTTCTTGATACTACATCAATAATGTTACCGCTAACTTCTATCCGGCTCATGATAATACCTTTTAATTTATGTACTAATCTTTATAATTATATTATTTATATATATGTATGATTTAAGTTGATATTTTAAATTATTAATGGTCTTCTAAAATAATAATACCGATATTTAACATGGTATTTAGACGTAAATATATAATCGTGTGTTTTATTATATTTGACTTCATGAGCTAAAAATATGAAAAATTATTCGAGTTCGAACATAAGCAAACAGGGTAATGACATTAACCGTGCAAATTATGATAATACCGGCTGAGTGTAGATAATATTTGAAATTTGGAAGATTTGTCAAATGTTGATTTTTGAGCTACTCATCATCACCTTGGAAATAAGAAATTATTCGTTTTTCTTCAAAATATTTCTTATTAGTGGACTTTTGTTGAATTCTTTCATTCAATTTTTCAGAAAATACTTGTGAAGCGTCAAATCCATAAGTTCTAAGGAGATAATTCAAAGCAATAACCTCAGCTATTACAGTAATATTTTTACCCGGATTAATAGGGAGTTTAACTTTTGATATTTCTATCCCGAGTATATTAATAGGCAACTCATCCAAGCCTGTACGCGTATATGTTTCATTTTCATTCCAATCTTCGAGCTCTACTACTATTTCAAGCCGTTTCTGAAATCTAATAGAGCGAATTCCGAACATCTGACGGATATCAATGATACCTAAACCACGAATTTCCATGAAATGCTGTACAAGACTTGTACTTGTCCCCATGAGAATTGTTTCGCGTTTTTTTGTAAGCATGACGACATCATCCGCAACAAGGCGATGACCGCGTTCGATTAGGTCAAGAGCAATTTCACTTTTACCTATACCACTTTTACCGACAAACAACATACCGACTCCGTAAACATCCACAAAAGCTCCATGTACCGGTGCCTGTGGTGAAAACTGGTCGTCGAGAAATTCAGAAAGCAGATATGTTGCTTTTGTAGTATCATAATGAGTACGGAATACAGGTATTTCAGTGCTGGAGAATATATCAAGAAGCTCGGGGTCTAATTCATTATTGTTAGTTACGATAATACAAGGTAGTCTAAATTGACACAATTTATTAATAGCCTTTATTCTATCGTCAAGGCTTAGGCTCTTAAGATAATTGACTTCTGTGTTGCCGAAAATTTGAACTCGCTGCCATGAGAAAAGTCCTACAAACCCGGCAAGTGCTAATTGTGGCCTGTGTATATTCTTGTCAATGATGTCAGACTCAATTCCACTGTGACCGGCTATCAACTCCGGCTTAATGGGCGACTGTTTGATGACTGATACAGGTATCTTTTCTGTAGTCATAGGCTTTATGTTGCTGAGTACTGCCATACTTTTCTTAATTTTAGGTTAATAACTCAAATTCGGGATTAATTCTTTACCCAATTCATGATAATTGTCATAAAAGTCGAAATCAGTCACATGGTCAATCGAGAGCATACAAGGATTTTCGTTGTTCTGTTCATTACATGCGCAGATTGTTCCTTCGGCTGTCTCCTTGAATCCGCAATTATTGCAATTCTCGTCACTTTCACAAATAACAATGAAAGGATGACTCATTGATAATTCCGATTGGTTATATTGTCCTTCATAATGAAAATTTACGGAAATGATGTCAGCATTAGATGTTTCTAATATTACTGCTAAATATTTTGATTTACTGTCACTCTTGGCTTCGTAACTTATCAAACGAGAAATTCCGCCCTTTACTTCATTGAAATAACCGACTATCGAGGGTAATACAGAACTTTCATAGTCACCATGTGCCATATTAACTGATTCTTCCTCCGGCTCTTGAACCGGTTTGTCCTGCTCATTACAAGAAATAATAGCAAGTGAAATTCCTAGAATCAACAAGTATTTCGAAAATTTCAATAACAGTTTCATTTAAACTCCAATTATGAAAATAATACTTTACTAAAATAATATAATTTTAGTGTTAATACAAATCATATTCAATTGTGAACGGGCAAATACTTGTAAAATTTTTACTTATAAATTCTTTATAATACAGTATATCATTATATAAATCTATAGTTTAAGGAATATTATAACCAATATATATTAAAAAAGGAAACAAGAACTTTTCATCTGAATAATATTACATCAAATAATTTTCCACATTCTAAAAAAACGGTATATTAAATATCAAATTACAATTATATTTGTATTCTAAACGTTAACAATTTCAATGGCAGTTCAAAGAGAGAAAATATATGAATGAGTTTGTAGTAACAGCAAGGAAATGGCGTCCTTTGTTTTTCAAGGATGTAGTAGGTCAGGAGCATATTACCCAAACTTTAAAAAATGCTGTATTAAAAAACAGGATTCATCATGCTTATTTATTCAGCGGTCCGCGCGGAGTAGGGAAGACCACAACTGCAAGGATTCTGTCACGTTCGATAAACTGTTTGAATCCACAAGATGCAGAACCGTGTAATCAATGCGACAACTGTAAAGCAGTAATGGACGGACGCTCTCTCGACATCAT
>JBAYPL010000140.1:0-7164 GCA_041677745.1 Kapaibacterium sp. (SeqCode) | reverse complement strand
GCTCCAACACCGATGAAATAACCTGAAGGTATTCCGATAGGACTTCCAGAAATATCAAGTCCATGATTTAACCTGTTGATAATATTGACTAATCCGATGGAATCAACATCAAAAACGGCTGTGGCGTCTGGATAATTTCCAAGCTTTGGTGGGTCACCTGTTATAGCGAGAATGTTTTTAAGCCCAAGAGCATAAGCACCTAAAAGGTCTGACTGTATTCCTATGACATTCCTGTCTCTACATACATAGTGCAAAACAGCTTCGATACCTATTTTGGTCTGTATTTGAATAGCAAGAGAAAGAGCAGACATCCTGGCACTTGCTCTCGGACCGTCAGGAATATTTATTACGTCAATTCCATCATAAAACATCTCCTTTGCCTTTTCCAAGACCGGCTCCGACACCAAGCCATGCGGTGGCAAAAGCTCCACAAATGTAACAAAATGTCCTGAGCTCAATCTTCTTGCTAATCTTGACTTCAAGTGTGTAGGGATTAGAGTAATATCATCAGGTGGAACTACAGCAACTTTCTTAAATTCAAATTTTCTGTCTTCCTGCTTAATAGCATTAATCATATTACGCATACGCTTGATGTGCTCAGGTCCGGTTCCGACACATCCGCCGATAATGGAAGCACCTGCTTGTATGAAGTGCTTAGCATATTCTCCCATATATTCCGGCGAGGTCAAATAAATATTCCTTCCGTCAATATTTCTTGGTTTACCGGCACTTGGCATAACCGAAAGTGCTTTATTCGTCAATGGACGTACTATTTCAAGCCATCGTAACATTACTTGTGGTCCGACAGTTGAATTGACTCCTATAACATCTGCACCGGATTTGTCAATAAGAGGTAATATAAATTGCGGTTCTGCTCCTGTCAGAGATGTGCAATCTTCATCAATTGTCATTTGTGCTATAATCGGCAGATTGCAAACTTCTTTTGCAGCTTCAACAGCAATAATCAGTTCTTCGTGATATATAAAGGTTTCAAATATCAGCAAATCTACACCACCATCAACCAATCCTTCAATCTGCTCAGTGAATGCTTCTTTTGCTTCATCAATTGATGTTTTTCCTAAAGGTTCAATCTTTATACCAAGAGGACCTATTGCACCAGCCACGAGTGTATCTGCACCGGCGGCATCTTTAGCAATTTCTGCACCACGTAAGTTTATAGAATATACTTTGTCACTCATTTGATATTTTGACAACTTATATCTATTTGCGCCAAACGTGTTTGTTTCGATTACATCTGCACCGGCTTTAATATAGTCTTCATGTATTTGTTTTACTAAAACTGGATTTGATAAGTTTACCTCATCAAAACAACGATTTATGAAAACGCCTCGATTATAAAGCTCGGTACCGAATCCGCCGTCAAAAAGAAGTACTCCGCTTTTAATTCTATCTAAAATAGTATTATTTCTATCCATTTTATACAAATAAATTCATAATTTTGATATATTAGTTTTATAATAACGTTCTAAGGCTTTGATATTATATTGATAGTGAGTATCTTTGAATATATTTCTTTTGCAAATTTTTCAGAACTTTTGATTATAGCAGATTTATAATCATTCTCATATAACATTTTCATTGATGAAATCGAAAATATTCAAATTTAATATACAGCATTTCGGTCAAAAACAAGTAACAGCCTTGCGGCTATTGTTGTATGTATCTATTGCTGTGTTCATATCTTTTTATAAAGTCTCAGCCGAGAACGAATTTGTAACATGTAAAGCAAAAAATGGTGACGGGATAAGTAATATATTGATACGTTACGGCCTTCATGCTTCCGGCTATAATCTTGATTTCTTCAAAATTAATAATGAAAAATATATCGGTAAAAACAGCAGCATTTATTCCGGCAGAGAATATGTTTTACCTATTAAGATTTATAAATATAACGGTACAAGTATCCGTACAACACTTGGTATTGATGATTATGACTATGCTAAGAAAATTCAGAACTATAATCTGAAGATGCAAAGAAAAGGTTTGAAGAAGGGAGATTATCGTCGCAGTATGGAGCTTTGGGTTCCGGTTGAACTTGTAACCACAAATTCGCCTTCAGATAAAATCCAAAAAAAGATAAAAGCAATCAATAAAAATATAGTTGAACCCCTTTTTGGTGAAAATTACAAAAATGTTGAAATCATAGATAACAGTCTGTCCGATTGTATATTCTATATAGTAAGCGGTCATGGTGGAATTGACCCTGGTGCTGTCGGTTTCAAAGATGGTGTCGAGCTCCACGAAGATGAATATGCTTATGATGTTTCTTTGCGACTTGCAAGAAAACTAATCGAACACGGTGCAGAGGTCTATGTCATTGTGCAAGACCCGAATGACGGTATTAGAGATGAAAAGTATCTGAAAAATTCATTCGACGAGTTTCATTACGGAAACGTAGCCATCCCGACTCAACAAATCGAAAGACTTGCTCAACGCACAAACATAATCAATAATCTTTATAAATCAAATTCATCGAAAGGCTTGAAGCAATATTGCATTGAAACTCATGTTGATTCAAGATATACGGGGAAAAAAGTTGATATTTTCTTCTACCATCATTATAGCAGCAGTGCGGGAAAAACGATGGCTGAAAATCTAAAGAAAACAATAAAGCAAAAATATGATAAAGCACAACCCGGTAGAGGATATGAAGGTTCAGTCAGCTCACGTAATTTGTATATGATAAGAAACGTAATTCCTGTATGTGTATTTATTGAAATCGGGAATATTCAAAACCCCCGTGACCAAATCCGTATTATCGAACCGAATAACAGACAAGCAATAGCTAATTGGCTCACAGACGGAATTATTTTGACAATAACGGGAAAATAATAACATAAATTCATAATTATTTTATTTTAATATATATTATTGTGTTATATTTGTATTGTATTATTTTGCATTTTTTTGTCAATAATAATGGTATTAATATGAACATACTAGTAATTAATTGCGGAAGTTCGTCTTTGAAATTTCAGATTGTCCAGACGGATTTGGAATTAATTGAAAAGCAGGCTGATAAACAGTTAGCCAAAGGCTTGATTGAAAGAATTGGCAGTCAGGCATTAATCTCCTATAAAGCCGACGGACAGGCAACATTTAAAACAACAGCTCCAATTCGTGACCATAAGTCTGCAATCATGCATCTATTGAATTGGATTACATCTGAAGAAGCCAAAATTCCGGGTATTAATTCACTCGAAGATATACACGCAGTAGGTCATAGAACTGTCCACGGTGGTGAAACATTTAATCAATCAGTAAAAATTGACAACGAGGTAATTAAATGCTTGGAAGACAATATTGATTTGGCTCCTCTGCATAATCCTGCTAATATCAAAGGTATCAAGGCCGCACGTGAAGTTTTCGGATTATCTATTCCACAGGTTGCAATTTTCGACACTTCATTTCATCAAACTATGCCTGAGGAAAATTATCTTTATGCAATACCATATCAGTATTATAGAAGATATAAAATCAGAAGATACGGTTTCCATGGCACTTCCCATAGGTTCGTAGCTTACAGATACAGAGTATTAGAAGGACTCGGAAAGGAAAAGACTAACATAATCACATTACATCTCGGAAACGGTGCTTCGGCTTGTGCGATAAAGGGTGGAAAATCAATAGATACTTCAATGGGATTCACACCATTGGAAGGATTAATCATGGGCACTCGTTGCGGTGATATTGACCCGTCAGTCGTGGAATTTATTTCTCATAAAGAAGCATCAACAATAGACGAAGTATTCAATATGCTAAACAAGAGAAGCGGAATTATGGGTATCTCCGGATTGACTAACGATATGCGAGATTTACTCGAAGAAGAAGCTGAACACCAAGACAGACGAGCAATACTTGCAGTAAAAATGTTCAGCCAACGAATCAAAAAGTACATCGGAGCTTATATTGCCGCTATGAATGGTGTTGATGCCATTTGTTTTACAGGCGGAATCGGAGAAAATGCGGTTGAAATTCGTCAGAGAGTATGTGAAGGTCTCGACTGGCTCGGAATTGATATTGATAATAAGAAAAATGCTTCTACCGTAGGCGGAAAAGAAGGTCTCATAAGTAAGAAAGACGCTAAGGTTAAAGTTTACGTTATTCCTACTAATGAAGAGCTGATTATGGCACGCGATACTTGCCGTGTTGTACTTAATGCTCCATTAAGCTGATTGTTGAATTATTTTAAATGAGTGAAAAATGTCTCAAAATCCTTTTATAAACAGAATGCGGGAAAAAGCTAAGGCTGTCAATGCCAAAGTCGCATTTCCCGACGCTGAGGATGTCAGAACACTGCAGGCTGCTGAATATCTGCTAAAAGAAAAAATAGCGATTCCTGTGCTTGTCGGAAATCCAATAGAAATTACAAAAATTGCCGAAAGTAATAATATTAGTCTTGACGGAATTGAAATAGTTAATCCGCTCGTGGGAGAATTAAGGAAAGAATTTGCCGGTATGCTCTTTGAAAAGAGAAAATGCAAAGGTATGACTTTGCAGGTCGCCAATGATACAATGTGCGACCCGGTGTATTTTGCAGGCTATATGTTGGAAACTGATATGGTTCAACTTGTTGTTGCAGGTAATATTTCTTCGACCGGAAATGTCATGCGTGCAGCAATATACTCAGTAGGGGTAGCACCCGGTATTTCGATAGTCAGCTCTTTCTTCATTATGACTTTTCCCGATAAGATGTACTGCTTTGCAGATTGTGCGGTCAATCCTAACCCGGATTATAAGCAACTCTGTGATATTGCAATAAGTTCAGCTAATAATTTCAAGTCAATTACCGGTGAAGAACCTAAAGTCGCGATGCTTTCATTTTCGACAAACGGTTCTGCTGAACACGAAATGGTAGAAAAGGTTCAGGAAGCTGCAAAGTTAATGAAGGAAAAGGCTCCACATATTCCTTCAGACGGTGAAATGCAACTTGATGCAGCAATTATTCCGGCTATCGGTCAACGTAAGTTTCCCGGTAGTGCTGTTGCAGGTCAAGCTAATGTTTTAGTATTCCCTGACCTGAATGCAGGAAATATTGGTTACAAACTCACCGAACGTTTGGCAGGTGCCGAAGCTGTTGGTCCTATTGTCCAAGGATTAAGAAAACCTTATTGCGACTTGTCCCGCGGTTGCTCTACAGATGATATGATAACCGTGACTGCTATTTGCAGTTTGATGGTAGATAAAAAGTAATTCAAAAAGCAGGGGACAATTAAATGTTCCCTGCTACTTTTTACTCGCCAAATAACGTGCTGTATTTACATTTCGGATAGTCATTTTTTGATAAATTTTATTTGATATTATTTTGTTTAAGTTGCTCTTATTGTAATTCTTCCTCAGTACATTCCAGATTAATGCTCCATTTACATATTTGAAATCAATATAATCCTTCTTTACCGGCATTTGTTCAATAATATCGGGACTGTCAAGTTCGGGAAAAAGATATGCAATGTCAGTTTTCTGTTCGTCGTCGTTCATCCAATTTGCAGGAATTGCTTCAGCTATAGTCCTGATTTCCTCGTCTGTCTTAATAAGTGTGGGTATAGTTGTACCGAATTCGCTTATAAAGCAATTTTCGATAAGTATTTCTATCTCTTTGCGACTTGCACCTGATTCGAAGAACACATTCCCGGAATTGATGTAAGTAGATACCTCAGTGAATCCTAAGTCGGTTAAAATTACAATCAATCTTTTCATATTTACTCTTATTCCCTTTCCGACATTGATTCCACGTAATAGTGCTATGTATTTCATTGTATTATTTTAGTATTGATTAATAAAATTATGTACGCAAATATAGAAAAAATATTAAATATATGAACGATATATCATAAAATAATTCCGTGAAAATATTAATGCACATATTAAAATTATTGGAAATATTTGACAACTTAATCTTCAATTAATTATAAATTCTATATCGGTCTATTCTTACCGAGCCAATACTACGTTAATAATTATTAGTGTCCTGATACGTCGCAAAGCAAATTGTAAACAAATAAAAAAATAGCACTATTATGAAGGTAAAAGCAATAACAGTTGACTTTTGGAACACTTTATTTGATTCGAGTAACGGCTTTAAAAGAAATGCTGTGAGACAACATGTATTCGCAGAAGAAATTGCAAAAATAGACGTAAAAATCAATCAAGAGGATTTTCAAAAAGCAGTTTCAGCTTCTTGGGAATATTTTAATTCAATATGGATGCAAGAGCAACGAACACCCGAAACAATTGAGACAATCGGCTTTCTGTGGAATCATCTGAATCTGCCTGATAAACCTGATTCGGTCAGAAGATTGGCAAAAGTCTTCGCGGAATCAATATTAGATTATCCTCCTATGTTAATGCCCGGCGCTCATGATTCGCTCACTGAATTGAAGAGTAGAGGTATAAAGATAGGTTTAATCTCAGATACCGGTTTTACACCGGGTACGATACTCCGAAAAGTAATGGAGAATGCCGGAGTACTAAATTTATTTGATGCATTTAGTTTCAGTGATGAAACAGGTGTGTCAAAGCCTAATCATAAGGCTTACCTTACTATTCTTGAACAATTCAATGTAGCACCGGCCGAAGCAGTGCATATTGGAGATATTGAAAAAACCGATATTGCCGGAGCTGTCGCTGTTGGAATGCACGCCATCAGATTCAGCGGTGATGAAACAGGTGTCTTGAACAAAGATAATCCGAGAATTACTCGCGGTAATGCTGAAATTCATCACTGGTCATCTTTTGTTGAAGCGATTGAATCTATTAAATAATCAATAATAAAAAAGCGGTTTTTTAAGAAACCGCTTTACTTATGTTTTGAAAATATTTACGGGGATAATCAGTTGCCGTATGATCTCTGATCATTTTCACGTTCGCGGGCTTCATTCACCTTAATGTTTCTGCCTTCGAATTCTTTTTCGTTAAGCTCTCTGATAGCTACTTCGCCCTCAGAATTGTCCATTTCGACGAAGCCGAAACCTTTGCGTCTGCCTGTTTGTCTGTCAGAAATCAGTTTAACGGAATGAACTGTTCCGTATTGTCCGAAAAGCTGTGATAAAGCTTCTTCGGAAGTCTTAAAATTCAAGTTACCAACGTATATATTCATACAAAAAAACCCTATAGAAAAAAGATAAAACAAAAAACAAAAAATTG
>JBAYPL010000139.1:0-7194 GCA_041677745.1 Kapaibacterium sp. (SeqCode) | reverse complement strand
ATTAAAGAAGCCATTTCACCGGTTTCCAATACTTCTTCCAAGCGAGAAATTAAGTTCGGTTTGCTGATTGATTTTTCTAAATCATATAAATATCTGCCGACAATATCACCAAATTGTGAAACTGCTTTCTGATTTGCCTCTAAAATCAACAAATCAAAATTAATAAGTATTACGCCAAATTTTAATGTATCCAGTATCCTTCTTTCCGGTGTCATTTTTTCTTTCTCAATTAAATTAAATTCAACATCATTTATTAACTATTTATAATATTAATAATGAACAATTTATGAAATGTAAAATAACAATTTTTAATTTAATTGCAAAATGTTTTTTTTAACTTATGCTAAAATAATCACTTAGAATTTGGTAATATTTATTTTATTAAATGAAATTTTTTTTATGTTTGATTTGCATTAACGAGATTTTCGAGAAGAAATTGAAGCTTTATGTAAATTGACATGTATAATTTAGTAATACTAATATTAATTTTACTAATCATAATTTATCAATTTACAAACTTATTAACTAAGTCAGTGAATTATTAGTTTATCACTGACTCAAGCTCATTATCAATTTTTTCTTAGTATATTTAACTTGTAGTAATGTCTGTAACGATACCACCGGATAATTTATAGGTACGTCCGGACTTTTCGCAGAATGCAATACCTTCATTATTAAAGTTGAGTTTTACACCGGCTTCGCTGACCCAACCCTTAATTTTTCCCGGAACTCCAATTATCATAGCATAATCGGGAACGTCTTTGGTAACAACAGTGCCTGCAGCTATGAACGCATGTTTGCCGATAGTATTCCCACACACAATAGTTGCGTTGGCTCCTATCGAGGCACCTTCCTTTACAAGAGTACGATGATAAAATTGTGAACCGACTTGAGGGTATTTACACCTCGGGTCGAGAACATTAGTAAACACCATCGAAGGTCCGCAAAACACATAATCTTCAAGTTCCACTCCTTCATATAAGGACACATTATTCTGTATTTTGCAGAAATTCCCTATTTTAACATTGTTCCCAACATTAACATTCTGACCAAACACACAGTTCTTCCCAATCGTAGTTCCAGATTGAATATGACTGAAATGCCATACTTTTGTTCCATCACCTATCTTACAATTATCATCAACATATGAAGATTCATGGACAAAAAAACTCATAATTACTCCAAATAATATTTAGTAAATCCAAACATCTCAAGAGTTAAAAATACAAAAAATATTTGGAGTAATTATTATCAATAATATACTTATTTTTTTACAAAAAATACTGAGAATGAATTATCATGGTTCTTAATCTCCTTTGCAGCATAGCCTTTTTCTCTTGCCATCTCAATTAACGGTGCAGGGTGAAAAGAGCAATCGAGTCTAAGCATTTCTTCATCGGATAGCATATTCAATTTCTTCATCACAGTTGACACAGGCTTTTCACCGGTTGCAATTATTTCGTCTGCGTTAAGCGTAGATATTAATTTTTTCCCGTCAATATTAATATTTTCGTTCTCAACAGAATAATCCTCATAGACGCTTGGGCTTAATCCAAGCTTCTCGTTGATTGAATTAATTAGAAATGAGAGGCTGACATTACCGACACTTGCTGCATGTTCGACAGTAGCCATTCTGGCTATTGTGTTTCTAAGTACAGGATTTTTTAGCTTTACAAAAGCAGGAACAAGAGAAATTAAATAATCTTCAAGTTCGGGAAAATTATCCAACAATTCCAAGATTTTTGTTTTTGGTGTTACATGCTGCTTCATGATACATCATCTCCGGAAGCATAGCTTAGAAGCCGCTGTTCACCACTCAAACTACGCAGCTCTGTTAAATCTTGAGTAAGCTCAAGAGTTCCCAGATAATTACCTGATTCATCACGAACAGCAAAGTATTCTATGTGTATGAACCTACCCTTAAAATTAATCCAAAACGGGGCTCTGCTTTCTTTTCCTGAACGGAAATCTTCAATTATTCTATCAACAATATGTACACTGTGCGGAGGATGACACATCCTCACATCACGCATGAGTATTGCTTTTGAACGGTCAAAGATTCTTTCTTTACCATGAGAAAAGTACTTAACTTTGTCGTCTTTGTCAACAAAAGTCAAATCAAAAGGTAAAGTATTAAGAATTGAAGTTAACTCCTCAAGTTTTAAATTGCCGGTCGGCATTGATATAAATCCTTCAGTTTTTGTCTCTGGTTTATTCTGAATATTATCCAACTTAGGTTTCCATTCAGCCTTAGGTTCAACTATGCAATATCCGTAATCAGATGTTTGATTGTAAATTTCAAACCATTCTGCTTCTAATATCATATCCCCACACATTGGAAACAAAATTTCGTTTTCTTTATAAACCATATCTTTAACAGCAAGAGTCACAGGAGTCAGAAACATGTCGGCAATTACACCGAAACTCTCAGAGTCAATATCCTCATTTATATCGAGGGAATTTTGTGCATTTTTTAGTTTTTCCCGAATTTCATCGTGTTTTCCCCACATTACAGTAGGCGGACCTGTAATTCCTTTCTTTTCGAGAAATGGAAATACCAGATATTCTTTGCGCTTATAATGTTTGTCAATATCACCGAGTAAATTGTACTTGGACTTAAGTTCCATCAACTCTACAACAGATATTTTATCTGATTTTCTTAAGCTTTCAATTTGTTTGTCAATTTCGTTACTCAAATTAATTAACGCTTTATTTTCATGCTTGAATGTATCAATTGGATGTCCGGGAGGTATAATCTTTGCAAGATTCAGGTCAATTCTGCCTTCTAATACTTGTGAATGCAAGTCGCAAAATTTTTGAATCTCCGAAGCCGGTAACCCTTCTTTTATCAGCTCTTGTTCAGCTTCTACCACTAAGCTGTAAGGTACTGAGCCCAATATACTTATCAGGCTTTGGCGAACTTCTTCTCTTGTCTCTCCTTCATGGAGTTTTAAAAACAATTGTTTGAGCATCTCTTTTTTATGCTCGGAGTTGTTGATGAATTCACTCATAATTTCACATCCTTTTTAATAAATGATAATCAATATATTAATAAGACTTTATAGTCTGATTAATATTGTGTTAACTTTAAAAAATTTTCAATTTAGTTTTATAATCGTTTCTAAGTTAAAACAAAGACAAAATTTTTAAAGCATTAAAAAATAAAATTAGAGAAAAAGTGATTCAACTTAGACAAACAGAAAGTGAAAAATATGTTTCATAAGTTAATATAAAAGGGGAAAAAAAAACTCAATCAAAATGACAGAGTTTTTCACAGAAATATTATCGTTCGCTACTGTTTTTTTGGTTGCCAGTAACAACGTTTAGGAGATTCAATCAGACCTGATTCTTTCAATTTCTTTATTTCTTTGTCCACAATTTTTCTGTCGAGACCACTTAAATCGGTAATTTCACCAGCCGACAAAGCCTTATCGGCTTTACTCATTACATCTAAAATTGCATCGGATATGCTCATAATAACCTCAATTGTTCATTAAGAAAAATAAAAGCCCTCAAAGAATAATAAGGGCTTTTGATAAATTGTTATATTTCATTTATAATTACCATTTCAAAATATTGACTTCGTCAACATAAATAGTTTTCTTAGCTCGGAAGAGAGCAAGTACAATAGCCAAACCTACTGCGGCTTCAGCTGCAGCAACAGACATAACGAAAAAGACGAAAATCTGACCTGAGGCATCTCCTAAAAATGTCGAGAAGGCAACAAGTGTAAGATTTACAGAATTAAGCATTAATTCTATTGACATAAAGATTATTATGGCATTTCTTCGAGTTATCACACCCAGAGCTCCAATAATAAAAATTGTAGCTGAAATAATAAGATAATATTCTAATGGTATTGATTGCAGCATTTTAACTCCTTAACTCAATTTACGTTTAGCAAGAACCATAGCACCGACAATTGCAGCTGTGAGCAATAAGCCGATTGCTTCGACAGGTAGTATGTAATTAGTATAGAGCTCCTTGCCAAGATTATCTGCTGTACCGATTTCTTGTGCAATACCGGCATCATAGCTACCGGAACTCATATTTGTAGCATAAATTGCACCGAGCATGACAAGAAGAGCAGTGCCTAAGGCAACTCCCATCACTTGACGCGGATTTATTTTGTATTTCAATGATTCCTCATCGCTCAAGTTCAAAAGCATGATAACAAATACTACAAGCACCATGATTGCTCCGGCATATACCAAAACCTGAAGTGCCGCGATGAATTGTGCGCTCAGTGATAAATAAAGTCCTGCCAACATAAAAAAGTGGAAGACTAATCCCATGGCAGAGCGTATAGGATGCTTGCTCAGTATCGTTACAAGGGCTGACGCTACTGCAAGTATCGCTAATATTCCGAATACTATAACATTTATTGTCACGATAATCTAATCTCAGATGTTACTGTTTACAAACAACAAAAATAATGAAAATATCGGTAAAGTTCAATTAATTTTTCAAAATTGTAATATCTTTTATTCCTTCAATCTTTTTCAGGTACTCAGTGAGCAGTGCTACATGACTTGAATCACTGAAAAGAAGTGTAAGGGATTCCAGGATTTCATTCTCTGATTCATCATATCCCATCTCTATGATTTCAGTATCTCCGAAAGTTAATATAGCAGAATTAATCTGTTCAAGCATGTTACTTCGTTTTGTAGCTCTTATGTTCATTGTCAGCGTGAAAGGAACTTCGTTCTGAGGAATCATTATATCACTCATTGGAGACTTTAGAATAATATTTCCGTTCAATGAATTTTGGGATGTTTCGCCGTTCTTTTTCAATTTTGTATTCCTCTCTCTGATTTCACCGTGTCCGCGTATTCCGCTTTTAATTTTCAGTTTGATAAAATCGAAAGCTTTCTCAAGTGATAACTCTTGTTTAGCTAGAGCATAGAAGAACTCTTCCTGGGTATTAAACCGTAAGGATTTGATTAATTGTTCAAATTCAGCTTCGTCCAGTCTTATATAATTCTCTCTGCTTTTTTCTGCCCAAATCTTGCGTCCTTCTTCCTCAATCATTTTTTCTTTATCTTTGAGAAATTTTGATATATGCTGTTTGGCACGAGGAGTAATTACATATTTCAACCATTCTTTTGCAGGAGTTTGTTTCGGAGATGTTATTATTTCAACCTGATCTCCACTCTGAAGTTTATAATCAATGCTTACAAGTCTTCCGTTAACTTTGGCACTGATAAAGTGATTACCTAATTCGGAATGAATATCGAAGGCAAAATCAAGTGGTGTGGAGTCTTTTGGAAGTGTCCTGAATTCATTCTTTGGAGTATAGACGTAAATTTCGTCGAAGAAGAGATTTTGCCTGAAATTTTCAATCAATTCTTCATTGCTGCCGGATTTTGCATTCTCGAATATTTCTCGTACTTCTTGAATCCAATCTGTTATTTGCTTTTTCTCGAGAATAGAAGTCTGGTCAATTCTTCCTCCCTTATACCTGAAATGTGCAGCAAAACCTTGTTCGGCAAGATCATGCATCCTTCTTGTTCTTATTTGCAACTCTACGATTTTTGAATCCGGTCCAACAATTGCAGAATGGATGGATTGATAGCCGTTTTTCTTAGGTGAATTAATATAGTCCTTGAATGTTTCAGGTACAGGTTGATAAATTCCAGCAACCACACCGTAAACATAAAAACAGACATTCGGTTCATCGGTATCCAATATTATTCTAATTGCAAACAAGTCATACAGCTCATCTAAGGGTTTATTTCTTACAAGCATTTTATTATATATTGAGTAAATATGCTTAGGGCGTCCGCTTATTTCAAATTTATTCTTAATTTTTTTTAAAATTTCATCTTGATTCAATTTCTCGCTAATCGGAGCAATCAAATTTTCAATATATTCTTCGCGTTCCTCTCTCGTACTTTTCAAAGCGGATTTAATATCATCGTAAGCCTGTTTATTCAAATACTTGAATGATAAATCTTCGAGTTCCCATTTGATATTACGCAGTCCAAATCTGTTTGCAAATGGAGCATATATATCGAGTGTTTCCCGTGCAAGTTTAATTCTGCTTTTTTCTGAAACATATTCAAGAGTACGCATATTGTGCAATCTGTCAGCAAGTTTTATCAATATTATTCTTATATCCTTGAATAAAGATAATAAAAGTTTCCTGTAATTCTCAGCTTGTTCTGATATTGATACATTTGTATTCTCGATATGCTCAATTTTGTGTACTCCTTCTACAATATCAGCTATATCGTTCCCGAATTCAGAACGAATATCTTTTATCGAATAATTCTCTCCTTCATCAAGAACGTCGTGTAGTAAAGCAGAGATAACCGACATATCATCCAGAGGAATTTCACTCATTACAATTCTTGCTACTTCTACGGGGTGAGTATAATATGGTAATCCGGATTTCCTGAGCTTATTGGCGTGAGCATCAATGCAAAGCATAAAAGCACGCTTAATCTTCTGCTCGTTGAATACTTTCAGGTATTTATTACATTCATATAACAATAATTCAAGGTCGGTTTCAGATTTCAGCCCTTGTACCGATTCTTTTTTTTCATTCTTTCTAATTAAATTATTTAATTGGAAATTAAACATTTTACAGCCTTTTTTCTACCAAATGTCGAAATTGCTCATTCCAAAATATGTAATTATGTCCGCAATCAGCACCATGTATGTCCGATTGGTTTCTGATGCCTTTGTTGTCCAAAATATCACGAAGACGAATTGTGTTTTGTGGATTCTCATCGAATGCTGAGCCTGATTGCAGATAAATATGACGTCTTGAGTATAGAAACGTAAGCCAGTAACTATCATTTAGATTAGGAATATAATGCACGGGTGAATTGAAATAGCAGTTGTCGTCGAAATATTCTTTAGTATGATGCGACAAATCATAATCTCCACTAAGTGCCATAGTACCAAAAAATATATCAGGTCTCCGAAAGAACATATTTGCGGCATGATATGCTCCTTTTGAGGCTCCGGCTGTAATTACAGGTATGGGTCCTCCGCATTGAGCAAAAACATAATTCATACATTCCTCTTCAATGAATCCGTCGTACTTGTAGTGCAATTCGGATTTGGTATGGGCTGTGTTCGTTGACTCCCCGAACCATATTTCACTGTCAACTGAATCCACACAGAATATTTTACATTTTCCCATCTTAATTTGAGATTCTAATGCATCAATAACACCAGATTCTT
>JBAYPL010000138.1:0-7208 GCA_041677745.1 Kapaibacterium sp. (SeqCode) | reverse complement strand
CGAGACAGGGGAGAGTAATGCTATCATCAATGGTCTGCTAACTGCCGGAATCAGGGTAAATACCGTTACCTGCGACTATGCTGCCTCAGAACTTACAAGAAATATTGCTATGTCAACAGGTGCTTATACAATTGATAAAGTGAAGAATTACGTTGACATGGTATATGCTCTTAATGCATTGTATTATTCAATTAAATATCAATCTGTATGTAAATTAATGTATGAATCGTTTGCTTGTAATTCCGATAATGTACTCAACATGAATTTTACATCACTCGGTATCAGCAGGAACACAACATTTACAATTGGTAAAAGTCAAACTTCATCCATCATAGTTGAACCGGAATTTATTGATTTTGGAGTTGTTACTCCTCCTAATACAATCGAACGGGAAGTTCGAATCAAGGCTACTGTTAATGATATTCATGTAGATAATATAATTGTAGGAGAAGGATTCCAGATTGTTAACGAACCAACCGATTTCGAACTCAAGAAAGGTGAAGAAAGAATTGTCAGAGTCAGATATATTCCGAATGATACAAATTATATCTTTAGCAAATTAATTATTAACGGAACACATTGCAAGGGAGGTACTGTAAGATTATCGGGAGGCAGTGAAGACGAAAAGCTCGACAATAAAACCATAAGTGTATTAAATCCCAATGGCGGTGAACATCTAATAGTAGGTCATCACTTTAATTTGACTTGGGATGGAGTTTTACCGAATGATACTGTAAGTTTGGAATATTCAACTAATAATGGAATTAATTGGATTAGTATATCTCAAAAAGCTTATGGTTTAAGTTTTAATTGGGAAATTATACCTAATACTATCAGCAATAACTGTTTGCTTCGTATAAACAAACTTTCTAAACAAGACATGAGCAAGAGTATCGTATCACTCAAAGGTATGTTTGGCAAGGTTGTCAATTCGGTTTGGAAAGATAATCAAAATGAAATATATACCGGTAGTACCGACGGATTTATCAGATTGTGGAATACAACAAACGGTGAGCCACTCAGAACTATAGCCGGTGGTATTGAGGGTTTAGTGGATTTTGATTTAAGTCCAAATCATAATTACACAGCTTATATTTCTGAAAACGGTAATAAAATTACTATAAAAAATAATGAAAATGAATTTGAAGAATTTGACTTTTCAATACAGGATGAAGTATTTGATGTAATAAGTTGGAATCCGATAAATAACTTCATGATTGCAGGCACACAATCAGGCAAAATCTATCTATGGGATTTTCCTGATTCGCAGCCCGTGAAGGTGATTGACAGGCAAGAAAGAATTAATGTAATCAAATGGAATCCCAAAGGTAATCAATTTGCCGCAGGTCTTGAAAATGGTTATCTTCATGTATTTGATGTAAACGGTGATGATGTTATTTCTATAGAAGCAAGCGATCAGAAACTGAATTCATTTAGTTTTAATCCTACAGGTTCAATCGCAGCTACAAGCTCTATGAATGAATATATTCAGATTTGGGACTTAAGCAATGGGCAAAACATAACCACATTCGTTGATGACATGAAAATACTGTATGATGTAGCATGGGACCCGCAAGCAAAATATATTGCTTCATCTTCAATTGATTCATCTGTTATTTTATGGCTACCCGGAAGTGGGCAAAAGCACTATAAATTTAAAGGGCATAATAATTTCGTAAGTAATATCAATTGGCGGAGTGACGGCAAATTTATCGCAAGTTCAACAAATCAAGGTGAATTGTTTATTTGGTCGCCAGATGACATACCTTTTAATAAATCTATAGTCCAAAGCGACACCTCCGATAATGTCTGGTCAATTGTAAATCCCAATTTACAGTTTAACAACATCAGTTTTAATGGTTTGAGAGTCGGAGACAGATTAGATTCTAACCTGGCGCCAATAATCGTTAATCCAAATGATTATGACATAGTATTCGATACTATATATGTTAAGGGCGGCAGCAAATATTTCAGTATCAACGCAGGATTACTTAATTTACCTTATACATTGAAATCAGGTTCAGGATTGGATATGGCAGTATCTTATCACCCTACATCCATTATAAATAAATTAGATACATTAATTTTCAAATCCGGGATGCGTGAATACAGATTGCTCTTATTTGCATATCCTGTTGACAGGATGATAGAAGTTGAGCCAAAGTATTATGATTTCGGAATTGTGAAAGTAGGGCAGGAATCTGATATTAAAATCTTCAAAATCAACAATGTAGGTACATCAAATGTATTTGTTGAAAGAATTAAAGAATCTTTGGAATCATCAGGTCAATTTTCAGTTATAAACTTTGATGCGACTATTATCCCGGCCGGAAGTTATATGGAGTTTGGTGTTAAATTTACTCCAGACAGACATGAGGCTGTGGGTATGATTTATGATATTGTTTATGATGGGAAGGTCGGCTCTGATTTTATAAGTCTTACCGGCGCCGGTGCCTCTCCTCAAATTTCCGTTGTTAAGGAGCATGATTTTCCATTGATAATATGTGAAAATGAAATTAGAGAAAAGATAGTAGTAAGAAACAACGGGAATGATGATTTAATCATTAATAAAATAGAATTAAACGGAATCCATGAATCAGAATTTGAGCTTGATGTGAGCCAATTTGATTTGATAATTCCGCCTAATGATTCGTCAGATTTTTCAATCCATTTCAAACCTTCCATAAATGGAAATTTTGATGCAGAGATTGACTTACTGTCCAATATGAATGCTGATAGAAGCACTGTTAATACAATCAAACTGACAGCCTCAAAAGACATATCTGATTTTGAGGTAAATCATAATAACCTTACATATTTTGTTACAGAATTGAATGAGCCGCAAACTAAGGAATTACATGTGGTCAATACAGGTTCAGTACCAATTAATTGGGAAATTCCGCTTCCGGCAGATAAATTTCGAGTGACAGAAATATTACCGGAACTATGCTTCCCTGGTGACAGTTCAAAAGTGTTGATTGAATTTACAGGCTCTGAAGAAACCGGAAGATTCGAAGATGAAATTGGTTTGTTGGACTCTTGCAAGACAATAGAACCAATTAACTTAACCGCATTCGTCGGTCCAAATGATGCACGATTGCGAAATTCAGATAAGATTCAATTCCCTGATGTGATTTGTATTGAAGACACTGTCTTTTCAGAATTTATTATTTACAATGAAGGTAGTACTCCGCTTATAATAACAGATATTGAAATTGAATCGGCCTCAGTATTTCAGATACTGACCGAAATGCAATATCCTCTGATTGTATTCCCGGGTGAAGAGATTAAAATTGATTTATCTTTCAATGCCAATAAATCCGGTATCAATTTAGGGCAAATGATAATCATAGGTAATGCCGTCAACTGCGATGACGGTATTTGCTTTATAGAATTAGAAGGAACCTTTCTTCTAGATAAATTTCGATTCTCCGAAAATTCTGTAAAATTTGAAGGAGTTATCGAAGGTGAAGAAATCAATGGTGTGATAGAGATTTTCAATGAAGGTGAGTTGGATTTATCTTGGAACTTTCCATTTATTAAAAATGAAATCAAACTGGACTCAATATCTACCCAAGTTCTGGAAAAAGGAGAAAGTGCTCTGATATATTTTACTTTTACCGGAGGAAATCACGGAAAGATATATAGTGAACAATTTATACTTAAGGGTCCATGCAAGTACTCTGATTCACTGACAATAACAGTAAATGTAAACGGAATTGCAAGCCTTGGACTAAGAAGCGATACACTAAATGCTAAACCCGGCGATACACTTGAAGTGCCATTATATTTGTTTAAGGTTGATGACAATGAACTACCTGTTTCTGATGGATACTCCTGTACCCTTGAATTTAACTCGAGTTTACTTGTTCCTCTTGACAGAACAAATGCGACAGTAAAAAACGGTAAATGGCAAGTACATCTTATTACGCCTTCCACTCCGATTGATGATAAGGGATTATTGGCTCTTGTGCCTGTAATAGCTACCTTGGGAAATTCAGAAGATACCGAGATTAGTATTACCAATTCTTTTGTTATAGGAAACCGTGATATTAAAATTCTTGAAATTCCCGGATTGTTCATTCTCGACAGCCTTTGCTATGAAGGCGGAGTTAGACTTGTAGGTGGTGGTGAAAAATTAAGTTTGTCACAAAACAGACCAAACCCTGTCATTGATTTTTCAACCATAGAGTTTACTACTATTGAATATGGCAGACATCAAATTGTTATTTATGATATGCTTGGAAATCAACAAAAGAAATTATTCGATACTGAAATAATTCCCGGTAAGTACTCAGTAGGATTTCATCTAAATGAATTACCTGTCGGGAATTATATTTTCCGGTTAATTAGTCCAACCACTTCTTTAAGCAAAAAATTGACGATACACAGATGATGCTTAACGAGCCAATAAAAATTGAATCCATAAATGATTCAAGGATTAGATATTACAAATCAATGAAAGATAATCTCGTAGATAAGTTAAACAATGGATTATTTATTGCTGAAGGAGACAAAGTTGTACTGAAGTTACTGGAATCAAATCATATAATAATATCTATTTTGGCAAAATACGAGTTTTTTCAAAATAACGAGTCTTTTATATGCGGACATCCCGATGTTGAATTATTATACGCAGATGAAGTTTTGTTAAAGGATATAATAGGTTTTAAAATGCACACAGGTGTCATGGCTTTGGCAATGAAACCTAAACCTGTTAATTTGAAAGAACTCGGAACAACTATTGTTTGTTTGAACGGCATCGTGGATTCAGAAAATGTGGGATCAATCGTAAGAAATGCATCTGCGTTCGGAATAAAATCTATTATGAGTGACAATGCGACTTCTTCTCCGTATTTAAGAAGGGCAGTAAGAGTGTCAATGGGACAAATATTTAGTATGCGTTATTATCGTTCAAATGAATTGTTCGATGATTTGAAAAAATTAAAAACATCTCACCAAATCATTTCCGCCGAAAATCATGAGAGGGCAGAGTCTTTATTTGACAATATGATAACAGGAAATAAAGTAATAATATTCGGTAACGAATCAACCGGTATTTCCGATGATTTATTAGGACTTTCGGACTACATAATCAAAATTCCGATTGAAAATGGAGTAGCATCAATAAACGTTGCAACATCATCAGGAATCATCCTTTCATTTATGAAATATTGCAATTATATAAAATAAATTTCTTATTTTAATGGGAAAATATTTGCAAAATTAGAAAAAATTGTCCTATGAGTTGCCATAACAAATGGAGTTTATCGGAAATTATAACCCTCACATTGATAAAGGGCTTGACCTCACATAAAATTAGAGATATTGTTGAAAGATTTGAGGATTATGATACATTTATAAATTCCGAATATTCAGTGAGCATAAATAAGCTTCAAGGTGATTTATTCAGTTTTTCAACAACTTACCGCCAGCAAGCAGATGAAGTTATTGAGAAGTGTGAATCAGGTGGGATTAAAGTCATTACTTTCTGGAATGAGGAATATCCATTTCTCTTAAAGAAAATCAGTTACCCGCCTGTGGTTTTGTATGTTAAAGGACAATTACAAGCTGCTGATGCGATGTGTATAGCAATCGTTGGAACAAGGAAATCAACTGTTTACGGTAAACTTGCAGCAGAGAGGTTCTCCGAATATTTTGCAGCTAACGAAATAGTCGTTGTTAGCGGGCTCGCTCATGGCATAGACACAATAGCTCATAACGCAACTCTAAGAGCAGATGGAACAACTTATGCTGTACTTGCTTCGGGTATTGACTGTATATCTCCGAGTATTGCAAGTAAAAATGCAGAGAAAATCATAGATTCCGGAGGTGCTCTGATTAGTGAATATCGTTGCGGATATATTGCAAATCTTGGTTCTTTTCCTCAAAGGAACAGAATTATCGCAGGTATTTCGAGGGCTGTTGTAATTATTGAAAGTGGTATTAAAGGTGGTGCCCTCATTACAGCAAGACTTGCTCACGGTGAATCAAGAGAAGTGTTCGCAGTTCCCGGTAATATCACATCAGAGAAAAGCGAAGGAACCAACATGTTGATAAGATCTAATGCAGCCATACTTGCAAGCTCACCTTCACAAGTGCTTGAAGATTTGGGTTTGTCCGGTTTAGACATAGTTAAGAACAGTTCCTACCATAAAGAAATAAAATTTAATCATCCTAACGAGAAATTGCTCTATGATTTAATCAGCTATGAACCAATTCATATTGATAAATTATTTGATAGCGTGGGTATGGATGTTTCTGAGGGGCTTGTAAGGTTGCTTGAATTAGAATTTAGTGGTATTATCAGACAACTTCCCGGGAAGTATTACGTCAGAGTATAAATATATTATTGAGTTTGAAAGTTATGGATTATAAAGAAATTTATTCGTACTATTTATCGTTAATTGAAAAAAGAATTGCTGAATATGTACCTCAACTCGAACCGGAAAGGCTTTATGAGCCGTTCAGATATATTATGAAGGAAGGTGGTAAGAGATTGAGACCGATTCTTACTGTGATAAGTGCCGGTATAGTTGGCGGAAATCCTGAGAAAGCTATAGATTGTGGCGTCGCAATTGAAATATTACACAACTTCACGCTCGTTCATGATGATATCATGGACAATTCTCCTTTAAGAAGGGGGAGGCAGACCATTCACGAAAAATGGGATTCAGCTACAGCCATCCTTACAGGAGATGTAATGATTGGATATGCTTACAGACTGCTTCCTAATTCAGCTGAGCATCAGAGAGCGGACGCAATCAGAGCAATTTTTACTAATGAATTGATTGAAGTGTGTGAAGGACAAGTACTCGATATGATGTTCAATCAAAAAAAGGAAGTTGATAAATCTGAATATTTTCAGATGATTGACAAAAAAACTGCAAGGTTGATTGAATCTTCAGCATTAATCGGTGCGCATATCGGCTTAGGCAGTGATAATGAAATTAATGCATTGAAGCATATAGCAAGATATATAGGCTTGGCTTTTCAAATACAAGATGACTTACTGGATATGACTGCAAACCAAAACAACTTCGGTAAAAAATTGGGTAAGGATATCGTGGAAGGTAAGAAGACTTTTCTCATAATAACTGCCCAACAAAAAGCCGAATCAATGACTGACAAAAAATTACTCGAGTCGGAGCTTCATACTTTTTTAATGCTTATTGGGATGAATGTGCTTTTGGTTTTTCAACATTAGG
>JBAYPL010000137.1:0-7246 GCA_041677745.1 Kapaibacterium sp. (SeqCode) | reverse complement strand
GCACTCCTGAATTCAATTGAAGGTAATCGAGGAGAACCCAGGAATAAGCCTCCATTTCCTACCTGTCAAGGTCTTTTCGGTAAACCTACGGTCGTTAATAATGTTGAAACATTAGTTTCTGCCATGATGGTATGTAAGATTGGACCTGAACAATTTAAGAAACTCGGTATTCAGGATTCACACGGGTCAAAATTGTTCTCTGTGTCAGGCGATACTCCAAGACCGGGAATATATGACCTCGAATTTGGATTATCACTTGAGGAGTTTGTCAGAGAATTCGGTGACGGCGACACTAAAGCAGTACAAGTAGGTGGTGCATCGGGCTTCTGTGTTCCAAGAAAAAAATTCAGTAAAACAACAATAGGATATAAAGCCGGATTGGACGGCGATAATTTGCCGACAGGCGGCTCAATGATGTTGTTTAATTCAACCCGCTCAATGTATCATGTCCTTGAGAATTACCTTGAGTTTTTCGAAGAAGAATCCTGCGGACAATGTACTCCTTGTCGTGTAGGTTGCCAACAGTTAAAAAAAAGTATAGACTCGGTTAAAAGAGGTATTAAGCCGCCTGAGTATCTTGAACAACTTTTAAGATTGACGGAGACTATGAAAATTACTGCGAAATGCGGACTCGGACAATCAGTAGCTAATTCATTCTCATCAATAGTTGAGAATTTCCGTGAAGAGATGATTTATTAATATGTGAAATCAAAAAAGAAAAATAAAATGGAAAATATAATCAGCTTAGCCATAAACGGTATTGATGTCAGCGTCAGTAAGGGTACTTCTATTCTTGATGCCGCAAAAAAGATAAATATTAGAATTCCTACCTTGTGTTACCATGAAGATTTGTGTGTCGCAGGGAACTGTAGAGTCTGTGTTGTCGAAGTAGAAGGCTTTAAAACACTCGTAGCATCATGTGCTGTACCATGTGAACAAGGTATGGTGATAAAAACAAATACCCCGAAAGTAAGAAATGCAAGAAAGGATATTATTGCGCTGCTTGTATCCGAACATAACACACAGTGTACTACTTGTTACAGGAGTACAAACTGTGAATTGCAGGCACTCGCAGCAGAATATAATATTGACAATGACACTTATCAAAGCATATTGAAGCCGGAGGAAATGATAATTGACAGGTCTTCATGGTCAATAGAGAAAGATGACAGTAAATGCGTTCGCTGCCAACGTTGTGTACGTACATGTGCTGAACTTCAGCATGTCAATGCAATAACTGTTGCAAACAAGGGGCATAATATGAAAATTTCAACATTCATGGATTTGCCAATGAATGAAGTAGTTTGTGTTAATTGCGGGCAATGTGTTATTCACTGTCCTACCGGTGCTTTGACCGAAAGAAGATATTATGACGACATCTGGAATGCCATCGGTGATGAAAGAAAAAGAGTAATTATCAATACGGCTCCTTCGGTAAGAGTAGCTATAGGTGAAATGTTGGGATTTCCCCCGGGTACAAGAGTAACAGGAAAAATGGTGTCAGCATTGAAAAAAATCGGCTTTGACTTTGTACTTGATACAGATTTTGCTGCTGACTTGACAATTGTGGAAGAAGGAAATGAACTTCTTCAAAGATTGAAAAAAGTATTGAAAGACAAAGAGGAATCTACATTGCCGATGATTACATCCTGCTCACCGGGTTGGGTTAAATTTATTGAGCACCTATATCCTGAGCAGTTACAACATCTGTCATCATGTAAATCCCCGCAGCAAATGTTCGGGGCTCTATGTAAGACTTACTTGGCTGAAAAGCTGGAGATTAAACCCGAAGATATTGTAAGTGTTGCTGCAATGCCCTGTGCAGCGAAAAAATTTGAAGCTAATAGACCGGAAATGAAATCCAGCGGCTTTCAAGATATTGATGCCGGATTGACTACTCGGGAAATAGGACACATGATCAAGCAAGCCGGGATAGATTTCTCTGAACTTGAAGACAGGGATTATGATAGCTTCATGGGCGATTCTACAGGTGCCGCAGTAATCTTCGGAGCTACCGGAGGTGTTATGGAAGCTGCTTTACGCACAGCTTACGTGGTTGTTACCGGTAGAGATATTCCTTTTGAGAGATTAAATATTTTGCCCGTCAGAGGACTTGAAGGTATCAAAGAAGCCACTATTATGATTGAAAACTGCCTGCCTGAATGGGATTTTCTTGAAGGTGTTGAATTAAAGGTAGCTGTTGCTCACGGTTTGAAGAACGCAAGGATAATCATGGACCAGATTTACAACGGTACTTCGCCATATCATTTTATCGAAATTATGGCGTGCCCGGGAGGTTGTATCGGAGGAGGTGGTCAACCTATCCCGACTAATGACTTTGTAAGAAAAAGAAGAATTGATGCAATTTATGAGGAAGATGCCGGTAAACCTTTGAGAAAATCTCATGAAAATCCTGAGATTATACAAATATATGAGGAATTCCTTGTGGACGGTCCTTTGGGTAATAAGTCGCATAAACTGCTGCATACTCATTATACGAAACGCAACAGATATTAAATTATCTGATTAGCTCTAATAATTGATAGAGAATGGCTTATACAAGTATCACGGTGTGGAAATTTTAGCATAATTTCCACACCTTTATTAACCATTTATCTTGATTTTTGTACTGTCTGTTTGATAATCATTTAAAATGACCCGAAAATTAAAAGATTGATAAAATAAATATTAACTTTATCAGGAACATAAATATTTTCTAATATAAATAATTTCTCCATCAAGTGCCGATTAAGTTATGGAATATTTAAACTGTAAGCGACCCTTGACCGATTCCGGTAAAATTATCATAAGGTAAAAATTATCATAAAACGTCTTATGACACTGTAAAAGTATTACATTAATATTATATCCTGATGAATCAAACAATATTCGTGTCTAAATATGTTAATTATTATATATATTTAACTAAGAGACTCAAATTATATGAACGAGAAATGGAATTCCGGAATGGTACATAATAATTTTTTGAGTCAGTTTTTGTTGATTTTTATTGTTTTTTCTGTATTATATGTTCAGGTGGAAGCACAATCCGGTAAAGTAGGTGCAGGTCTGAGCGGATATGTCAGAAACGCAAAAACCGGTGAGACGCTTGTCGGTGCAACTGTTTTCCTGAACGGTACCAAGTATGGCGGAAGAACAAATAAGTCAGGTTATTTTACAATAACTAACATCAAGCCTGGTAAATACGAAGTCAATGTTTCATTCCTTGGTTTTGAAAAATTAATTGAAAATATTGAATTTAAAGCTGGTGAGCTTCTAAGGAAAGAATTTGAATTGCAGGAGAGCTCAATTATGCAAGAAGAAATTTATGTAGAAGCTGCACGAGAAGTAGAGAAACGGCAGATAAGCATAAGTAAGGTCAATGTACCGGTACAAGCCATAAAGAACATTCGTGTCGGCGGCGAATCGGATTTGTTCAGAACATTGCAGTACTTGCCGGGAGTATTGACATCATCACAAATTTCCAGCGGACTGTTCGTAAGAGGAGGTTCTCCCGACCAGAATTTAGTACTTTTAGACGGCTCGACAGTATATAATCCTACGCATTTGTTCGGGTTTATTTCTACTTTCAATACTGATGCGATAAAAGATGTGGAACTCGTTAAAGGTGGTTTTGATGCAGAGTACGGTGGAAGATTATCTGCAGTTTTGAATATTACTCAGAATGACGGCAACAGAAAAGAGTTCGAAGGAGTTGCCTCGATAGGAGTAATATCATCAAGAGTCGGACTTCAGGGACCAATAGGGAACGGTTCATGGTTCTTGTCAGGCAGGAGAACATATTTTGATTTGATTAAAAATTTAATACCCGAAGACCCGGAAACGCCTATACCGGACTTCGGATTTTATGACCTAAACGGTAAGATTACTCAAGACATAGGCAAGAATGATAAGATTTCGATTAGCGGATTTTTGAGTAATGACAATCTCGAATTCTCGAGTTTTGGCTTGAGTCTTGGATTAGATATCGGCAACAGACTGTTGTCCGGAAGGTGGACTCATATTTTTGACGAAAACCTGTTCTCTACTGTGAATGTCAGTTATAGTAAATATTTTAATAATTTTGCCGGTGACCAATCGGGCTATGAGTTTTTGATAGATAATTCAATAACAGACTATACAGTCAAAGCTAATACAGAATGGTTTATAAGCGATGCTCTTACAGCAAAATTCGGGGTAGAATCTTCATTTTTTACATTCGGATATCTTCAGAATTTTACCGGAAATGCCGACACAACAGCAGAAGGTTCGAGTGGAGGCAGCACCAACTTAACGACTGAAGATGTACACAGTGTCTCATTTGCTCAAATAAAATGGGCTATCACTGAGTTGTTGTCAATCCAGAGCGGATTAAGAATAAATTATTGGCAATTAAGCGATTTGCTTACTTATGACCCGAGATTATCCGCAAGATACAGAATTAATGACAAAATAGCGGTTAAAGCTGCATGGGGTATGTTCCACCAAAATCTTAGGCTGGCTTCACAGCCTAACTTCTCGTTTTTTGATACTTGGCTTCCGACAGATAATACTGTTCCTGCAAGTAATGCAATACATTATATTTTGAGTATTGAAACTGAACCCATACCTCGTCATACTTTAAATTTTGACTTGTATTATAAAGAACTGACAAATGTTAGCGAAATCAATACGACTGCCTTACAAGGCAGAGATGTAGCAGATTTATTTTTCATTGGAAATGCGAGTGCATGGGGTGGTGAAGTCTTCATACAGAAAAGATTCGGCAAGTTGAACGGTTGGGTAGGATATGCATTGGGATTCATAGAGTCAAGATTTGACAGCATCAACAATGGAAATCCTTTCAGGCCTAAATATGACAGAACACATGATTTTAAAATTGTTCTTAACTATGAGCACAGTGTTGATTGGAATTTTGGCGCTTCATTTTTCTTTCAGACAGGACAATCATATACTGGTGCAACATCAAGATTTCAAACTCGACTTCCGGGACAAGAAACAGGCAGAGGTAAGATTGTTCCTTCCCAGCGTTTCGGTTTGAGATTGCCGCCTTCACACCAGTTAAATCTAACAGCTACATATAATTTCCTTCTGGCAGGACTCGAGTCAAAGATGATAATTGACATTTACAATGTATATAGTCGTAGGGATATTCTCGTGAGATTCTATAATACACGTGAAGATGTAACTTATATGGAAGATGTCAGATTGATACCGATATTACCAACTGTTTCACTTGAAATAAAATTCTAATGAGGCTCAATATGAAAATATTATGGAAATTACTCTTATTAGTTGTCATCATAGCCCAATATTCTTGTGAAGACACATCAAATTCCCGGTATATCGAGGATTATATTGTAGAGGCTCTCATAGTTGTTGATGAACCTATTGAAGGCATTACAGTTATGAAGTCTCAACCATTGGACTTACCTTTTAACTATGATTCTGCCATGGTCCGTGATGCTGTTGTCAGAATTGAGGGTGACGGACATGATTTCCTCCTTGAATATCGCAACAGGGAAGACGGTGAAATTGGATACTACTTTCCGGATACCACTTATAAGATTAAGCCGGAGACAGAATACCGGCTTGAAGTAACCTTATCAAACGGTAGGTTCATAAGCGGTAAAACATTTACGCCTAACAGGAGTTCGTGGGTTTACTATCCGGAAAACAAATTTATACGCTTTCCCATTGATTCCATAAATCAACCATCTAATGACAGTATTGTGTGGACTAAGGTCTCGGGATTTGAATTTTATCTTATATCAATTACAAACTTAGACACACTTAACTACGGCATTTATCTCGAACCTCCGACAAATGAACCCAATCGTCGTGTTTACAGACCCTTTGGAAGTCCCAATGCCTTTAGAGATGTATCAACTATGTTCCCTTTGCCGACAGACCGTACTCCGATTGTTTGGAATGCATTTCGCTGGTTTGGTAAGCATGAATTGAAGGTATATGTTCCCGACTGGAATTTCCTGCGTTGGTTCTTACAGGCACAGACTCGAGGTGAAGCTGATCCTATTTTAACGAGCTTAGAAGGAGGAATAGGGTATTTCGGTTCTGCTTCAGTCATAACATATGATTTCTTTTTATTGAAAAATCAGCCCTGAAGAAATTAAAAAAGAACAGCCGCATAGATTATACAGCTGTTCATATTACTTAATCATGTCTTTTACTTTTAATTCTGAATAATTGCACATCAATATCATACCTGCGGATTTTATTGTGCAAAGTCTCTCTACTGATGCCGAGCATAGCCGCGGATTTGCTGACATTTCCGTTACATTTCTGAAGAATATTTTCAATTTTTTTCTTATCAACTTCGGCAAGGTCTTCTTTCAAGGTCCTCTCTTCCGAAAAGAATTCAAGTGGCTCGTTGCTCTTATGGAAAGGAATCTTTGCATTCATGATTTTATGCAATTCATTTACCTCGATTCTTTCATTCTGGACAGTCTGCATAGCAACCCGGATTACACTTGCCAGCTCACGGACATTACCATGCCATTGTTGTTCACAAAGAAATTCTATGGCTGAAGGCGAGAAAAATTTTGATTCACTGAAATCATCATTGTGTTTTTTAGCATAATATTCGATTATGTCATTTATGTCCTCTCTTCTTTGCGACAGTGGAGGTATGTTAATTTCGCATTCACGCAGCCTATGATAAAGCTGTTCACGGAATCTGCCTTCTCTCATGGATTGGACAAGATCCATGTCGGTAGCGGAAATAAATCGTATATCCACTTCTTCACTCTGCACTGAACCAACTCTTCTGACAACCTTTTCCTCAATTGGAATAAATAATGTGGATTGCAGTTCGAGAGTCATTTCACCAATTTCATCAAGGAATATACTACCTTTGTTTGCCTCATGAAATAATCCTTTCTTTGTTTCGGTGGCTCCCGAAAATGAGCCTCTGATATGTCCGAACAATTCACTTTGAAATAATTCCTTTGGGATATTAGGTATGTCCACTGTTACAAAAGGATGTTTGGTCCTTCTGCTTGCTGCATGCAGAGCCTTAGCCACGAGCTTTTTCCCTGTGCCGGTTTCGCCTGTAATAAGTACATTCAAATCTGTTCTTCCGTATCGGATTATACTGTCGCCAATTGCAAGCATAGCTTTGCTTTTTCCGATTATGCCGTGAGCCGCTAAAAATTTCCTGATATCGTCAGCAGGACCCTTTTTGTCGGTTGGTGCAATACTCGATTCAAGAACATTTTTAATTTTT
>JBAYPL010000136.1:0-7247 GCA_041677745.1 Kapaibacterium sp. (SeqCode) | reverse complement strand
ATTTCCCTTTATAGTCGGCAAGATTATGAGTATTACCTTGAACATCTTTTAAGGAAAATTCCGGAGCCTTGCTCCCAATATCTGAAGCTGTGGCGTTTAAGCCACCTGCAATCAGGCAAGTTAGTACGGCAAATGCCAACAATAACGATTTATACTTCATGATACACCTTTAAAAAAAATAATGATAAAAATCAATCTTCAATTTGTGCTTTTACAATTACTGCTTTACCATTTGCGGTAGGGAACAAGTTTTCATCGGATACTAATATTCCAAAGACTTCTGTAGGATTATTCTCTCTGTATTTATCTAATTTTAGGGATAGTTCGGCTTTACTCCCATTGATTGATAAGGATTGTTTGTATCCATTGTCGAAAAAACCTGCCTCGATTGGGTAAAACTCCAAATTCTTCAAATCTTTCAGGTAATCGGGTAAATAAATATTTAACTTCAATTCTTCATTGTTCGTTTTTACTGCTTGAAATTTTAAATCATCATTTATTTTGCAATGTCTATTTTGTAAGTTGTCGAATAATTCAACTATTTGCTGATTTCTCACTGCTTGAGATTTTACAGGTAATTTTAAACTCTGTTTACGACTGCCCGGGATACATTCTTCTTTGCAAACGAGCCAGCTGATATTTGCTTCAATTAGAAGTTCGTCTGCATTGAAATTATCATCTATATGTATTGGGATTAGCAGTATATGTTCTTTCTCATAGCCGTAATTAGCCATTCCTGCAAACGGTATTTTATCCGGAACTTCCCAAATGACATCGCTACTTCTCACATTCTCCGGAAGTTTAAGTTCTACTACCGTAGGAAGACCGGCGTCTCCCGGATTAATCCAATATGTATGCCAACCATTGTCTGGAATGACTTTTATTCCTATCAGGAAATCAGTACCACTCGACACAATGTCCATTTCGCTTAAAAGTTGAGTTTTAACAAGTTTATTTCCGTCTTTAACCTGATTTCCTTTTGCAGGTAAATACATAATGAATATAATTGTTAAGGTCAAAAAATATCTTAGTGTCATATTTTGACTGTTTAAATTATGGATTAATAGTTATTGTATATTTACGTTTCTAACAAAATGATATTTTTAAAATTAGGAAATTCTATGCTCATGACATCTTATCTTGATTTGATTGGCGAAAAAATAAATAAACTTAAGTCACGAAAGTATAAAGCGCCGTTTTCAGTGCCCGGTATATGGCTGGAAAAAGAAGCAGGGAAATTTGAGGTTAATCCGTGGCAATACTTTCTCGACAGGTTAGACAGAATAAAGGAAATGTCAAAGGAGCAAAATACTTCAAACAATACACTTGTATATAACATGTTCATCAGACTCTCCGGTGCTTATGACCATGATTCTGACAATGAACTGCTCAACATCGAGTCAAGAATTAAGGAAACAGGCACATTCCTAAAGGCAATATCAATATTGCCATATTTGAAATCACTGGGAGTGAACATAATTTACCTATTGCCTGTTGCTTCAATAGGTGAAGATGAAAGAAAAGGGAATATGGGTTCGCCGTATTCAATTAAAAATCCTTATAAGCTGGATGAAAATTTATCGGAAAATTTATTGGGATTGGATGTTGAAACTGAGTTTAAAGCTTTTTCGGAAGCGGTACATTTGCTTGGTATGAAGCTCGTATGCGAATTCGTATTCAGAACATCGAGCATTGACAGCGACTTAGCTCTTGAACATCCGGACTGGTTCTATTGGATAAATGCAAAAGTCAAAAATAGACAAGCAGGCGATAGTTCTGAGGCAAAATACGGACCGCCAATTTTTCTAAAAAAAGAGCTTGAAGTAATTAAACAGCAAGTAAATGACGGAAATTTCAATAACTTACTACATCCGCATGAACAATTCAGGAAGTTGTTTGCGGAAGTACCAAAAAAGGTTGCACGAGTAGAAGGCAAAATCAGAGGTCTGCTTGCCGATAAGAAAACTGAGGTAAGGATTCCCGGTGCTTTTGCCGATTGGCCCCCCGACGATACACAGCCTGCTTGGTCAGATGTTACTTTCCTTAGACTGTATGACAATCCGAAATTCAATTATATTGCATATAATACAATTCGTATGTACGATAATGATTTAGCAAAAGCAAAATTCAAGGTCAAAGATTTGTGGGATTTCATACAGGGGATAATACCACATTATATTAAAGAGTATGATATTGATGGTGTAATGATTGACATGGGACATGCTCTGCCTTCCGAACTAAGAAGAAATATTGTTTCTGAAGCAATTAAGGCTAAACCTGAATTTTTCTTTTGGGAAGAGAATTTTTCACTTGATTCTGCCTCAAAGGAAGACGGATATTCAGCAGTCTTGGGCTATTTACCGTTTGATGCACACAGAACTGAAAAATTGCGAGATTTAATACGCAGATTTGAGTCAAATGATATCCCCGTAAATTTCTTTGCTACCGGTGAAACCCATAATACACCCAGGTCTTTTGCACGAATACCGGAAATTGCTTACTTGAAATGTCTTTATACATTCTGTCATTTCCTTCCTGCTTTGTCTTTTATTCATTCCGGATTTGAGTTAGCAGAATCGCAACCTGTTAATACCGGTCTTGGATTTACAAACGAGGAAATTGATTTATATACAGCTGATAAGCTCGGATTATTTTCATCTGTTTGCTTCAATTGGGATAATAGGAACAATATCATTGATGAAATAAAAAATATAAATAAGATAAAAGAGAGCATTATTCCGAGTAAGGACTCGCCGGATAATTGTAATATACGCTTGCTTCATTCAAGCAATGAAATGATAGTGTCTTATGTTAGAGAAGATGAAACTGCATCAAATACACTTATTTTTATTGCTAATTTCTCAGACGAAGAATTTGATGGTGTTGAGATTTATCTAAATGAAATTGATTGTAATCTTCTTGATTTAGTAACCGGACAGAAAATTGCTGTTTCCGATGGTAAGATATGCCTATCTTTCCAAGCATATCACTATAGATTATTGAAAGTAATTTGAGAGCATGTACTTAGAAAAAAATGAAGTAATTAATAATTATATTTAAGAGACAGACAGAAAGTGCTTAAACAGAAAATTTCAAATACTGATTTTACTGAAAATAATATTCAGGAATATTAATTTGAAAAATATTGATTCAAACTCTAACATAGGCATTGAATCCGATATTTTTTTGTTAATTTTGTAACCGGTTTTTAATACAATTGTTATTAGTATATTGAAAAAAAAACTTATTGTTTAATTATTAGTTATAAGAAATATGAAAAAATTATACAAATATTTGCCGATGATGATGATACTGAGTTTGATTGTATATTTTACGATTGAAGCTTATGCATCAAGTACAGGCAGAGTGATGCGAACTTCAACAGTGGATGGAGGTTGCGGTGGCAGCGGATGCCACGGTACATCTTCTAACAGTTCGACCGCATTATCGGTAACTTCCGGGAGTTTGTTGGTCGAGCCGGGATCTACAAACTCATATACCGTAAGAGTATCGAACTCAAATTCGGGCATAGTAAAAGCCGGTATAAACATAGCTGTAAAGACAAGTGTTACAGGAAGTGATAACATAGGCATACTTGAAGCGCCAATCGGCTCAGGTCTTCAAGTCATGATTAATGAATTGACACATACTTCGCCAAAAGAACTAAGCGAGGGCAATGCTGATTTCAATTTCACCTGGACGGCTCCGGATAAGCCGGGAACATATTTCCTCCGCGCAGCAGGAAATGCGGTGAACGGGAATGGTATCCCCGATAATGGTGACCAATGGAACTGGATGACACCGGCGGAGCTTATCGTTAGAGGTGTTGAATTGACTGAGCCTGCTTCAGGTGAAGATTTCTGTGCCGGACGTGATTTGATTATCAAGTGGAAATCAGCAGGAATAGAGAACTTAAAAATCTCTTTATCTACCGATGGCGGTGCAACTTGGGGTTATACAATTTCCGAGTCATTTAAAGCCAGTGGTGGAAATTATACTTGGAGCATACCGGAAGATTTTCAACAGGGTAGCGAATTCAGAATTCGAATATCCGATGTGACAGACCCAAACAGAAAATCAGAAATGACCGGTAATTTCGGCATTTACGGACAGTTTAGTATTACTGCCCAGCCGGAATCTAAGGAATTGTGCCCGGGTGAGTCAATCACTTTATTTGTCAATACAACAGGAACCGGACTAAGCTACCAATGGAGAAGGAACGGTTCGTTTATACCTGGTGAAACCGATTCTGTTTTAGTACTGAATAATCTGAATCTCGGAAGCTCAGGATTTTACGGAGTGGTTGTATCATCACCTTGTTTTTCACCAATTATCAGTGATGAAGCCAATATACAGGTCAGACCACCTACTAAAATAATAGAACAGCCGCTAACACAAAACATCTGTATGAACGGTACTGCAACATTCGAAGTAGATGCTGACGGACAAAACTTGAAATACCAGTGGTACAAAGGCAATGTGTCACTCTCGGGAGCTACGTCTAATATTTTTATAATTGAAAATGTCAACGAATCTCATGTCGGTTCTTACAGCTGTGAAATAAAAGGTTTCTGCGGAAATGTGAAAACAGAGTCTGTTTCACTTAATATTAATAGTCAACCTGTAATCACCAAACAACCGCTGGCACAAACTAAATGTGAAGATGAAGCCTTTACACTTTCAATAGAAGCCGATGGTTTGGACAATGTTTATGAATGGTTCTTTAACGGGCAGAAATTGACAGACGAAACTTCAGTAAATTACAGTGTTGAAAAATCAAGTCAATCCAACAGCGGTACCTATTATTGCATAGTCAAAAATAACTGCGGCGTGCCGGTAAAGTCAAATGAAGTCGAAATTGTAATCAACCCGAAACCTAAGATTTATGACCATCCTACCGATGTTACTGCAATGCTTGGCGACGAAGTAGAATTCCGCGTACTAGTTCAAAATGCAGATACTTATCAGTGGAGAAAGAACGGACAGGCAATCGAAGGTGCAACTTCTGATGTATTAGCTTTAGAATCAGTAAGCGTTGATGATGCCGCTGATTATGATTGTGAAATAAAAAATGACTGCGGTACAATTGTCTCGAATAAAGCCGTTTTGATTGTAAATACACCCGAACCCGGAGCAAGAATCAAATTGGTAAACGATAAAATCAATCTCGGATACTTCTTTGAAGGACAAATTCTTGATACATTGATTTCCGGTATGATAAGCAATATCGGTGATGGAGACTTGATGATAGATAGTATTAGAGTCATTACACCTGACACTGATACATATTTTGAATTTGTGTTTGAAGACAGCACGGTTATAGAACCGGATAACAGTATAGACCTTAACTTTAAATTTAACGCTGTTGAAGTCGGTGAAAAATCAGTTCAATTAAAAATTTACAGCAATACCATTAATGATATTGACGAGATTGATATCAGTGCCACCATATCTGTTTGGGATATGGTATCTAACAGGACTAAACTCGATTTCGGGAATCTGTTAGAGGTTCCGAAATCTATGGTGTTCAGAGTGTTTAATCAGAGTGATGCAGATGTTGGAATGCTGCAACCCGAATTCGTAGGTGACTTGTGTCTGGATGCTTTTAGTATGAGTTCACCCGAAACACCAATTGTAGTCAGTGCAAAAAGCCATGAGGATATTGAAGTAACGTTTAATCCTGAATTCGCAGGCGAATATGACTGCTTCATGGAACTTCAGTTCTACAGAATGGACAGTATCCTCAGAATAGAGCTTGTCGGATTTTATCAAGGTATGTCGGTAGAGTCTGATAAGTTTATTCCTGAATTTAAGAGCTATCCTAATCCTTCAAATGATAAATTCATGTTTGAGTTTGTGACTGAAGGCATCTCAGGAGATTGTGAATTGGCAATATACGATTTGAATGCTAATATTGTAAGAAAGTTTAACACATTCACCGAAAGCAGTACAACAACCATTGCTTGGGACGGTACCAATGAAGATGGTGTAAAGGTAGGCAGTGGGGCATACAGAGCCGTTTTGAAAATCGGTAATTATTATAAAACCGTGAATCTTGTTATTATAAAGTAAAAAAAATACTATTAATAAAAATCCTCGAAAAACATGATTTCTCGAGGATTTTTTAATTTCTGAAATAAAGATCCAATATCTCCGTGATTATTATATTATGTATATCTTTTAAAAAGTGATTATATGAGAATTATATCGGGTATAGGAATTGCAATTTTGATGACATTTATGGTGTCATGTTCCAGCAGTGAGCCTACGGCAGCAGATAAAATGCGTGCGAGAGCAGAAGTAAAATCGGAACTTGCAGATATGTGGGATGAGGGCAGCGAAAAAGTCGAAGAAGGCAATGAGATGATAGAAGAAGCCGAAGAAAAGAAGGAAAAAGCTCTGGAAATGAAAGAAAAGGCTGAGAAACTTTTGGAAGAAGCAGAATTGATGTTTGAAAAAGGGAAGAAGATGGTAATCGAAGGTACAAGTCTGAAGAACCAAAGTGAGACGGAATACAAGATGAAATATCCGGATAAAAAATTGGATTGATTCTCGTGGATTGTCTTATAATATAGAAATATCTAAAAGCTAACACTTATTTTTACTTTATTGATGAAGCAGGTAAGTGTTGGCTTTTATAATGAATTAGACAAAACAATCCTGGATATTAAATTTACAACGGTATCACAGTAACCAAGATAAAACTGTTCTGAATGAATATTAATTTTAAACAAAAATAAGAGAACAAACGTCAACGCTGTTCTTATTCGGATTCTCTTTTATACTTTCAGTCGAGATTTAAGTAATAAGTTAGCTCTTCATTTACATGCAGTTAGCAAATAGTTTGAAGATAATATCAAAATCAAGCAGAAAAAAAAGTGTATAAAAATTCGATAAAAGAATTAAAAAGATAAAAAAATTATTTTGTAGTTTGAAAAATAAGTGTTACTTTTGTAAGCTCGTTTGAGGGCAGATACCGAAGCGGCCAAACGGGGCAGACTGTAAATCTGCTGGGTGCATCCCTACGGAGGTTCGAATCCTTCTCTGCCCACTTTTTGAATGGACATTGACAATCAATGCGGGAGTAGCTCAATTGGTAGAGCATCAGCCTTCCAAGCTGAGGGTTGCGGGTTCGAGTCTTGTTTCCCGCTCCACTGCTCAAAATAATGTCGGGGCTTTATTGTATTTGCAGAGGAAAACCGGTTTCCAGGGCCCACGTAACTCAGTCGGTAGAGTACTTCCTTGGT
>JBAYPL010000135.1:0-7308 GCA_041677745.1 Kapaibacterium sp. (SeqCode) | reverse complement strand
TTAAAATTTTCGATTTAGGAGGATTTACAGTAGCAGTGTTGCAGTTACAAGGCAGGACATATATGCAAACCATAGACTGTCCTTTTCGAGCAGCTGAATCTGCATTAAAAATAATTTCTGATAAAACAGGTATTATCATAGTAGATTTCCATGCAGAAGCTACCGCTGAAAAGATTTCAATGGGTTGGCATCTTGACGGCAAAGTTTCTGCGGTAATCGGTACTCATACCCATATTCAGACTGCCGACGCTTCTATACTTCCGGGTGGAACAGCCTTCATCAGCGATGTCGGGATGACCGGTCCCTATAATTCTGTTCTCGGAATGAGAAAAGATATAGCATTAAAAAGATTTCTTTTACAAACTGCTCATAAATATGAAATGGCTGATGAAGATTATAAAATTTCCGGTGTATCCATGGAAATTGATGCAGAAACCGGTCAAGCAATGAAAATTGAATCATTTATGTATCCAAAATTTATTAATTCCGTATATGAACAATTATAAATCAGGTAATAATTTACCCAATATCGCCATTGTCGGGGTAACCGGTCTTGTCGGAAGAACCTTTCTTCAAGTTTTGGAAGAAAGAAATTTCAAATTTAATACATTACGAATGTTTGCTTCAAGACGTTCAGCAGGTACAAAAGTAAATTTCAAAGGTAATGATTATACTGTCGAAGAAGCTACGCCTGAAATTTTCAAAGACACTGATATTGCTTTGTTCTCTGCGGGCAGTGCAATTTCTAAAACACTGGCACCTGCTGCACGTGAAAGTAAATGTATCGTAATTGACAACAGCAGCGCCTGGCGTATGAACAATGAAGTTCCCTTAGTAGTTCCGGAAGTCAATAAACATGCTTTGATAAAGCACAATTATATAATCGCAAATCCCAACTGCTCAACAATACAGCTTGTCGCCGCACTGAAGCCATTAGCAGATAAATACGGCTTAAATCGAGTGATATGCTCCACCTATCAATCCATAAGCGGTGCCGGACAAAAAGGCATTGACAAACTCTATAATGAGTTAGAAGGCAATTACTTTGATTCTAAACCAATAGCATACAGTCTTACCTTCCACGATGCAGATGGTGATGAAGGATTTACAAATGAAGAACTTAAAATGATTAACGAGACAAGAAAAATATTGGAGATTCAAGATTTACCTGTCGCTGTTACTTGTGTTAGAGTTCCAACTATTGGAGGACACTGCGAATCGGTTAACATTGAACTTAGTAATGATTTCAACATAAATGATATACGTGACTTATTTGCAAATACTAACGGTATGATTCTCATGGATGACATTAAACGCGATGTTTATGCTACACCGGCTATTGTCAATGGAAGTGATTATGTTTATGTAAGTAGAATCAGACGGGATTCTTCCACAAAGAACGGCTTATATCTATGGGTATCTGCCGACAATGTCAGAAAAGGTGCTGCTACAAATGCTGTACAAATTGCTGAAGCATTGATTGACATAAATAATTTGAATTAATCTTTTTTTTATTAAATTATTGACCGGGCTTATTGATATTCCCGGTCTTTTTTAAATATTTTATTAACAAACAATTCAAATTAGATTATATTACACCTTCATCTTTAAGTGTATTTAATTCCTCCCCGCTAATACCGATTGATTGAAGAATTTCTTCAGTATGTTGCGATAAAATTGGTGGTGCTGATTCAACCATTCCGGGAGTTTTACTGAATTTAGCGGTAAGGTTAAATAATCTAATATTTCCTATAGCGTCAACCTTGACCTCAGTAAAAGTATTTCGGTGAATAATCTGTTTTTGATTCAATGCATCGTCCAGCTTAAGAATTGCACCGGAAGGGATTCCGGCATTGTTTAACACATCTACCCATTCCTCTGTCGTCCTTTGTGACAGCTTTTCATTAATATACGGTGTGAGTTCGAATCTATTCTTTTTTCTATCGTCACGAACCTTAAATCGTTTATCCTCTTTCAACTCTGACAATTCTAGTATGTCGGCTAAATTCTCCCATTGCTCCTGTTTATTTGCAGCAATATTTATGAACCCGTCAGCTGTCTTGAAAGTTCCGGAAGGTGCAGAGCTGAAATTATCATTCCCCAATAATTCAGGCTGCTGGTCGCCAATCATCAGATTTGCTACAACCCAACCCATCGTAGGCATAATTGAATCGAGTAATGCAATATCAATAAACTGCCCCTCACCTGTACGTTGACGATGGAACAGAGCCGCCATTACAGCAAATGCTGCATTCATACCGCCTACTGTATCGCAAACCGGAAATCCTGCTCTTAACGGATTTAATGTCTTATCACCATTTACAGACATAACTCCGCTCAAACCTTGTATTATTTGATCATAAGCAGGCTTGGAAGCATCCGGTCCAGTTTGACCGAAACCTGAAATTGCGGCAAAGACAATACCGGGGTTGATTTTACTTAATTCTTCGTAGCCAATACCGAGTCTATCCATTACTCCCGGTCGGAAATTCTCTACAACAACATCGGAAATCTTCACTAATTTTTTAAATATCTCCTTAGCTCTCGAATCTTTTAGATTCAAGGTCAGTGACTTTTTATTGGCATTTTGTGCGGTAAAACTCGTTCCCATGAGTTTCTTATTATACTCAGGAACACAACCTAAATTTCTGGCAAGGTCCCCACCTACGGGATTTTCGATTTTTATTACTTCTGCTCCGAGTAAAGCAAGATGTAAAGTAGCAAAAGGACCTGATAATACATTTGTCAAATCAAGAACTTTTATTCCTTCCAATATTTTTTTCATATTATTTCCTGTTATACATAAACACTTTCTTCAACATTTTTTTTATTTCGAAGAATAATATATACAAAAATAATAGTATTATAACAGTAAAAAAACTGATTTCAACTCACAATATTCAAAAAAGCCCGAAAAGATTGTACATCGGGCTTTTGAAGTAATTAATTTCAACGTTTGGCAGTTTTGGATTTTGTGGCAGAGGTTTTAGTTCCCCTTTTCTTACTGACTGAATTTTCGATTAGTGCTTTAGCTTCATCAAAAGTCAGACTGAGCGGGTCTGTAGCTTTGGGGATTTTAGCATTGACTTTTCCGTCACTGACATAAGGACCGAATCTACCCTTCTTTACCTTGATTCCCGAATCATTAGGGAATTCTTTTAATATAGCTCCATCGGCAGCTTTTTTCTTTTCAATGACTCTTGCTTCTGCTTCTTCCAATGAAATTTCGAAAATTTCATCCTCTTTGATTGAGACAAAAATTGAACCGTGTTTTAAATAAGGTCCAAAGCGTCCGATTTGCGCAGTAATTTCATTCCCGTCGGAAGCTGTTCCAACCACTCTGGGAAGCTCAAACAATTTTAGAGCATCTTTAAGTGTTGCCTGTTCCAACCTCATACCTTTCGGAAGTGAAGCAAATTTCGGTTTGTCGTCATCATCTTTTCCGCCGAGTTGAAACATTGGACCAAAGCGTCCAATTTTCACGTAAACCGGTCTTCCTGATTTAGGGTCAATCCCCAATTCTCTTGCTTGCGAAACTTCATCTCTGGAAATATCTACCGAGCTTTCAATAGTTTTATGAAAAGGATGGTAAAAATCCGAAATCATATCCTGCCATTTGAGTTTACCATCAGCAATTTCATCAAACTCTTCTTCAACTTTTGCGGTAAAATTATAATCAACAATTTCAGGGAAAAATTTAACAAGGAAGTCATTGACAATCAATCCCATATCTGTTGGAAACATTTTGGCACGTTCAGAACCAGTGATTTCAGTTTTTTCTTCGCAAGTAATATCATTACCTATAAGCTGGTACGAATGATAGGCTCTGATTCTACCTTCTCTGTCACCTTTTTCGACATAACCTCTGTCCTGAATTGTGGAAATTGTAGGAGCATAAGTGGAAGGTCTGCCAATGCCCATTTCTTCCAATTTTTTCACCAGACTTGCTTCTGTATATCTTGCAGGCGGATTTTTGAACACCTGCCTGCCGTAAATCATCTCCCTGGTTAGTAGTTCACCTTTTCTCATAGCCGGAAGAATTTTGGAGCTGTTTTCATCATTGTTCTCTTCGTCCGAGCTTTCCATATATACACGCAGGAAGCCGTCGAACTTGATAACTTCGCCTGTAGCACTGAAAATTTCATCTGAATTTGATATATCAATGGAAGCGGTAGTGCGTTCGAGTTCAGCATCAGCCATCTGACTCGCAAGAGTCCTTTTCCAGATAAGTTCGTACAATCTTGCCTGATCTTTGTCTCCTTTGAGGTCTGATACAGATATATCGGTTGGTCTGATTGCTTCATGAGCTTCTTGAGCAGAATCATTCTTAGTCTTATATCTTCTCGGATAGGAGTATTTTTGTGAAAACTGACTGTTGATGTACGATGCAGTATTAGTAATTGCATCTTCGGATAAATTAACAGAATCGGTTCTCATGTAAGTAATCTTACCGGACTCATATAGTTTCTGTGCAACAACCATTGTTTGTTTAACAGAGAAACCCAGCTTACGACTTGCTTCCTGTTGCAGAGTAGATGTAGTAAATGGTGGTGAAGGTGACTTCTTACCCGGTCTGACTTGTAAATCGGACACCGTGAATACCGAATCCTTTACTGTATCAAGGAATCCGAGTGCTTCATTTAGTGATTTAAACCTTTTCTTAAGTTCTGCTGTGAATTTGCTTCCTTTTTCAGTTAGGAATTCACCTAAAACTCGGAAAGCAGGTTCCGAACTGAAAGCCTCAATTTCTCTTTCTCGTTCGACAATAAGACGTACAGCGACTGATTGAACCCTGCCGGCTGATAATCCTGTCTTGACCTTTTTCCATAGAACAGGTGATAGTTCATAACCAACGAGTCTGTCCAAAACTCTTCGTGCCTGTTGGGCATCTACGAGATTTTTATCAATATAACGTGGATTGTTGACTGCTTTATTAATAGCAGTTTTGGTTATCTCATGAAATACAATTCGTTTTGTCTTTGTATAATCAAGACTTAATGCCTCGCACAAATGCCAAGCAATAGCTTCACCTTCACGGTCTTCATCCGTTGCAAGCCAAACAGTTTCACTTTCTTTAACCAATTTTTTCAGCTCACTGACTGTCTTTTTCTTCTCAGGCGATATTTCATACTTAGGAATAAAACCTTTTTCTATGTCAATTGACATATCTTTCTTGGCTAAATCTCTGATGTGTCCAATACTGGAAGCAACATGGAAGTCTTTACCCAATATCTTCTCTATGGTTTTTGCTTTAGCCGGCGATTCTACGATTACTAACGATTTAATATTCTTTTCTTTACTCATTATCAGTTTTATTTAAATTATTTCATTGGCAAATTTTATAGAAAATAATTTACGATTGATTTACTTTTGAATTGCATTCACAGGTCATTTTATACACATTGTTTTGATGTCAAGTTTAGTATTTACTTGGTTTGAGGAGCATTTTTTGTATGATATAATTAAAATATTAGTAGCGATTGAGACCTCTGCAATCTCAAACATTTAATATTTACAGCAAATAGTGATAAATTATTCAGGACTATATAAAAATATTCGCCGATGGATTTTCTAAAATTCTTACTTGAAATAAAGAAAGTTAGAATCAATGGAAATTGGTGCAACGCAGAGAAAACAAAAAAATATTCCGACATCCTCATCAGTGCCGGAATACATATTACGTAAAATCAAAAAAGTTTGGGATTAATTAATAACAAAGAAGTATTCACACATATTATTCGCCGTTAAGTAATAACAATACCCAACCGACGTCAATTTAATTTTAATTTGTTGGTGGAATCATGAAATTTAACATAGTATTGGAAGAAGCCGAAGAAGGTGGTTATAATGTAATTGTACCCGCACTTGACGGATGCTTTACACAAGGTGATACTGAATCGGAAGCACTTGAAAATGCAAAAGAAGCTATATATTGCTATTTGGAAGGTTTGGAAAAATTAAACAATATTTATTCAAAACCTGGATACAAATTATATGAATTGGAACTTGCGCTATGAGTAAAACCTTTTCAGGTTGTGAACTTGTCAAAGCATTAAGACGACTTGGATTTATAGTTGACCATCAGAAAGGTAGTCATATTTTTATGCATAATATAGCAAACAATATTTCTGTAATTGTGCCAAATCATAAAGAATTGAAAAAAGGTACTCTTCACAATATTTTGAAAAGAGTAGATTTAACTATTGATGACCTTAAAAAACTAATATAACTATTTGAATTAATCCCTTTAACCAGATTGCAGCTATGGAGCATGCCCTATGCTTGAGAAGTTTATAAAAATGTGATATTTGAGTCTGCCACACTCTATTTGTAAAGTTAGCTGAGGGATGAAAACCGGGACTTGAAAAATAAAGTTTCTTATTTTAAAAAAATATTTGGCAACTATTAAATAATTTCTTATTTTTGAAATAATTGAATATTGTAAATTTGACGATTATGTATAAGTCAATAAGAAACATAGGAATAACAAGCAGCATTGTCCGTTATTATCAGACAATCGGAGATTTTCTCGCCTGTTTGTATTTAAACTTTTTGAGCTTACCTTATCTCTTCACTCCTCCTTTACTAGATAATATTATACTTTTATATCAAAGAAATATCAAAGAAATATCAAAGAAATATCAAAGAAATATCAAAGAAATATCAAAGAAATATCAAAGAAATATCAAAGAAAACAATTATTTATATTTAAATCCAAATTATTTTTACACCTTGAAAAGATTAAAATTCCGGGCATCACGGTTATGCGGCAGATGAGATGTTAGTTTAATCATTTCTGTCGCTGAGCGGTAACTTTTAGATGTTTCGCAACTCGAAACATTTCTTGATAATAACTAACAAATCAACCTAAATTTGTTAGTTCGATAATGTGAATTTTAAAAAAAATGAATAAACTAGTGGAGAAATAAAATGAAATACAAATTGTTATCATTGATAGTATCAATGATAGTTTTGGCTTCTGCTGTCGCTTATTCTTTAATTGCTTACAGCAGCTCCGGATGGACTTCTTCAACGGGTGCAAGATTCAGTTACGGTAAAGCTTACAATTTACTTGAACTAGCAAATGGTTACTCCTTTATGTGTGACGGGACTGGCGTTTGCTTCGAAATTACAGGTAACTTTCTTTATATAAATGATGTTGCCGGAACTGCAGGTGGTACTGCTTGGACCGTATTCCCGAATTGATGTTCAAATCAAGGGGGTTCGATACGAACCTCCTTGCATTATTTTCAAATCAATAAAAATAGAGTTATTTATGAGAACAATTATAATATTACTCCTAATGTG
>JBAYPL010000134.1:0-7309 GCA_041677745.1 Kapaibacterium sp. (SeqCode) | reverse complement strand
CTGCATTAATCTACAAAAAAGATTGTATGGTTGAATTCATAACAAATTATACTCCACTCGCCATTAAGTCAGGTAGAACAAGAGCAGGTTTGATTATAAATGCTAAGAAAGGGACTTTTGATTGGATAATGATGGTTGTACACCTCAAATCTACTTCGAGATATGACAGTACAGAAGCTTTAAGAATTGAGAGTTTTGAAATCAGGAAAAGACAAGCGGAAATATTGAGAGCTTGGGCTGATTCTACCGCAGAACACAATGAGAAAGATATAATTATATTGGGAGATTTTAACGATAATCCTAATAGGCACAAGCAACAAAATATGAGTCCGCTGACATGGGACAATAAATATTTATTTCTGACCAAAGATGAAGTAAGTTGTGCTAATCCAAGATGGGATATAATTGACCATATCGTTGTCAACCAATCAGCTTCCTCACGTTATCTTGTAAACAGCTTATTTGTTTATAATATCTATCATTCTTATTCCGAATCCGAATTGAAAAAAGTTTCAGACCACTGCCCTGTTATTGCATCTTTCAACATCACTATGCCGGACAACGATTAATCAATTTAACATAATAAACTTACAAATACAAAATTAATGGATTAAGAATGAGTAAATTTCATTCCAAACAAATTTCGTTTCATACTAATTATAACCAATTCAATTCATTACAGTGTTATGAGTGTATGTGAACTTACTGATAAATAAGCATAATTTCATCAGAAAATACAATTTTGTTGAATTATAATTGTTAATATATAATTAAAATACAGTTTTATTGAAAATGAATTTAGTTTAAGGTAATATATGTCTTGGTTTTTACGTTCAAAAGCAAACATTCTTGAAGACAAGCAGAAAGCCATGCCTGATGGTTTATGGACAAAATGTCCATCATGCAGCGAATTAATGTACAAAACTGATCTTGAAGAAAATTTATTTACATGTAAAAAGTGCTCATATCATTTCAGAATAGGCTCAAAAGAATATATAGATATTATACTCGACAAAGGAACTTTTGAAGAGACAAACACTAAAATCCGTTCAACAGACCCGCTTAAATTTGTTGACACTAAAGAGTATCCTACCAGATTAGAAGAAGGTTACAAAAAATCAGGAGTAAATGATGCCATAACGACCGGTATAGGTCAGATTGTCGGCAGACGAATCTCGATTGCCTGCATGAATTTCAACTTCATAGGTGGAAGTATGGGTTCAGTAGTGGGTGAAAAGATTTTTAGAGCTGCCAAGCTTGCAATAGATAAGAAAATGCCCCTACTTCTTATATCCGCGAGCGGTGGAGCAAGAATGCAGGAATCGGTATTGTCTTTGATGCAGATGGCAAAGACTTCGGCTGTCTTAGCTGAAATGCACGACGCAGGTGTTCCTTTCATATCTCTCATGACTGACCCTACAACCGGTGGTGTTACAGCATCTTATGCTATGCTTGGTGATGTTAATATATCAGAGCCGGGTGCATTGATTGGATTCGCTGGACCGAGAGTAATTGAGCAGACTATTCGTAAAAAATTGCCGGCTGGATTTCAAAGAGCTGAATTCCTCCTCGAACACGGTTTTCTTGATAGAATAATTCATCGAAAAACATTGAAAGAGGAGTTAGCTGAAATAATCACTTGGTTCGACAATTAGACTAAAAACATTCCTGATGTTTTTAATCCCTGTGCAATGAATTATAGATTGATTACACAGGGATTTATATTTGATTCAATCACTATGTAAAATGAATGATACATCATATCAGATTCTTTATTGTTTCAATCAACATATCGGGAGTAAATGGTTTTGTCAAGTATTTGTCACATCCAGCATCAAGAATTCTTTCTCTGTCATTAGTATGAGCATAAGCAGTGATAGCTATTATTTTTACTTCAGAATTAAGTTGCCTTATAGCTTTTGTAGCTCTGATTCCGTCAATAGAAGGCAGTTTTACATCCATAAGAATCAAATCTATACCCGGATTATCTCTGAATATTTCTACGGCTTCCTCTCCATCAGTGGTATGAAGTAAATTTAAATTCCAGAATTTATCTAAGGTTTTCTTAATATATTCTGCGTTAATAAAATCATCTTCAACAATTAGTAATTTCAGATCTACTTTGTTTAAATCACGGACTTCTCTAATTGCTTCTGAATCAATTGATGAACTTACATTTTTTCCGCATTTTTTTAGTTTTTCAGCAGGAAATGCAAGTTCAAACAGGCTCCCAATATTCTTTTCGGTTTCAACTTTAATTGTTCCTCCCAATAATTCTACTAAACCTTTAACGATAGATAAACCAAGTCCGGCTCCTTCATAAGTTCTGTTAAATGATATGTCTTCTTGTCTGAATCTATCAAACAAGAACGGCATAAATTCGGAAGAGATTCCAATACCCGAATCCTTGATATAGAATACAATTTCATCGTCGTTGCGTCTTACCCCAAGCTCGACAAATCCATCATGTGTAAACTTGATTGCATTGTTCACCAGATTTCCAAGTATTTGGTAGAGCCTATTTTCGTCAATAGTAATGCAGAGTGATTTCAATTCCGGATGAACAATTGCCTTAAATTGTAAATCTTTTTGTACTGCATTTTGTAAGTATAAAGCATAAATATCGTTTATGATAGTATCAAATAATATTTCACTTGAAGCAAGTTCGATATCACCTGATTCAATTCTGCTCAAATCCAGTATATCATTTATTAGATTAAGTAATCTTTTATTACTCCGCTCAAGTAATTCAAGAAATTCATTCTTCTCTTCATCACTCAGGTCCGGTTCTTTCAGAAGATGGGTAAATCCGATAATACCACTCATTGGAGTACGAAGTTCGTGGCTCATGTTTGCAAGAAACGAAGACTTCAATCTGTCGCTTTCCTCAGCTTTGTTCTTAGCATTTTCAAGTTCAATTTCAAATTGCTTCCTCTTGGTGATATCCCGAACAATCAACAAGTACTTATCATCGGATATCTTGGTCAGTCTGTCTTCGAACCAATTAAGATTACCATTAACCTGCATTTGGAATTCGAACACCTGCAACTGTTTACTCTTATTTAACAGTTTTGCCGACTGTTCAAAAATTTCATTAACCCGTTGTGGCATAATTTCACTTACTTTCTTACCAATGAACTCATCCTTGGAGCTGAATAACAAAGACTCATCATGTGTAAAGCATTCTAAAAATGTAAAATCATTATCAATGATAAAGAAAATATCCGGTATTGCCGACACTATGGCTCTATTTTTCTTTTCACTCTCCAACAAGGCATCTTCTGCAATCTTTCTGTCGCTAATATTTCTGTAAATGCCATAAACCGCTATCTGCTTGCCGTCTTTATGGATGATTGGCTTCCCGAGGATGGATACATCTATGAGTTTACCGTTTTTTGTTCTCCTGACTGTCTCAATAGATATGACTTGTCCGACTGCTACCGAATCAGTAAGGAGTTGACCTTCGTCTTTATAATTTTCAGGTACAATCAAGTCATTGATGTACCTGCCGATAAGTTCATCATGACTATATTCAAAGATTTTCCTGAATTCAAGATTTGCATTTATTACTCTGTCACTATTGTCAAGAATCACAATTCCTTCGGGTGAATATGTAAACAGTTGCTCGAAGAAAGTGCGTTCCCTGTCAAGCATTTCATTTGTATATATGAGGTTGGTTATGTCCGTGTCAGTACCACGGTAACCTATGAACTTGTTATAATCGTCATATATCGGGAAGCCTGAACTTAACACAGTCAGATTTTTTCCGCTTTTGTGCTTGACACAATTTTCTATGTTTTTAAATTGCTTCTTATTTTTAATTAAATCTATAGTTGAGTTCTCACTTCCGTCAGAAAGAACCGGTGTATGTAAATCGAAGTATTTCATTTTACCGACAATTTCTTCAGATTTGAAACCTAAAATTTTCTCACATACTTGATTGACATATTTAAAATAGCCTGAACTGTCAATTTCCCATATCAACTCACTACTGTTGTCGGCTATCTGTGAAAATCTTTCATAGCTCTCTGCAAGTTTCTTATTAGTCATCCTCTTATCGGTCATATCTATATAAAAGGCAGCAACATATTTATTATCATTGATATTGAGAATTCCGGTATTTATATTACAATATATTATCTCACCACTCCGATGAAGACACGGCACCATTTCTTCAAAGAAGGACTCATTTGTAATTAACTTTAAAATATCTGGATTAATAAATTCTCTCGTAAATTCCGGATGTAGGTTTAATAAATTCAAATTCTTTACTTCTTCGTCATCGTATCCGAACAAAACTTTAAATGAGTTATTAGCGGAGATAATTTTCGATGTATTAATGTCAATCAGCACTATTCCTTGAACTGAACTGTTAAATAATGACTTAAATTTATGTTCTGACTCTTCAACCTGTATTCTGCTTATCTTTTCAAAAGTAATATCATTTATTATGAAGACATTACCGTAAAGATCATTGTTTGAATCTGAAATATGACGACAGTCAATCTCTAATATCAGATTTTTATTATTTTTATTATATTTACTTATTCTGACTTTTGAATTAAGAATATCCTGATAATTATTAAAGATATTCTCAATCGGTACGTTATTGTAATTTTCTGGTTTAATTCCTAATATTTCACCGGCTCCGGGATTTACTTCAATAATTCTGTGTTCCTTATTGGTTATAATTATACCTTCCCTCAAGCTCAAGAAAGTTGTTCTAAATATCCTGTTTGACTCTGCATTTTTAATTTCATTTATGTAAAGCTCATGAAGTAATCGTTTGCTTTGACGTTGTTCAATCCAGAGAAAAAAGAAAATTATGAATAACACAAGTAATCCGGTGATAGCAATAATTATTCGAGCGTAATTGTTAGAAGTTTCAAAAAGCTCGTTTACATCAACTTTGACTCCGATATACCAATTGGTACCTTCGATTATATCAAAATACGCAAGGACTTCGTCTCCTCCATAGTCAATTCCCTCAATCAATCCTAACATTCCATCCATGGCTTTTATTACAGGCATATCTTCATTTTTGTCTGAGAGATAGTAGTGTTCGGCATCAGTTGATAATTTCTTTGGATTATTAAGAGAAAATATACTGTCGTTGAACTTCTTGTAAATCATTGTCTCGGCAGACTTGTATTCAATCTGATCTGTATAAAGCATATTATTGAAATAATTTTGTGGATTGAATCTGTAAGCCAGAAAGTATTCATTTACAGAAAAATCATCGTTGACAGGTACTATCATTTCTAAATAAGTATAATCATAATCCTTTATAATGTCAAAAAGAAATCCTGTTCTGAAATTTGAATCATTTAGTAAATCGCGTTCATGAAAGTGGAAGCCACTTTGTGTGAAATTATTATCACTCGCAATTATTTCACCGTTTCGATTAATAAGAACGATTGATTCTGCATTCCCAAGATTTACTTCATCAGAAAAATTCTCCTCTAAGGAATTTATTGCAAACTTCTTGGTATGATTGTCATTAAGTTTAACCAAATCATCTCTGAAGTAATGCTGTGTTGACTTCAGCTTCAAATCTGAATATTTGTCAATAATCCATCTTTCGATTTGATGCTTCTTTAATAGTGCTGTCGTACTCAACTGAGTTGATTTATCTTTTCGTGAAGTTTCGGCGAAGTGTCTATAGCTTAAAAATCCGGAAACAGACAAGATTATAATCAATAGAGTCAGAGAAATGTAAAATTTATTTTTATTAATGCTAAATCTATGTAATTTATTCAAATGAAAGTTTTTGAAAAATATCAATAATATCATATTCAAAAATAATAAATTTATCACTATTAATATTATTATTTTTTTGATTATGCCAAATCCCTTATTCAGTCAATAGTCTAAGTAATTCAAATTTGCATGAATATTATTAAATTCATCTAAATTTTGATTTATCTGTTTTGATGAATAACTATCGAGCATAAAAATAACACAGATGGAAGGCAAAAAACACCATCCGAATACGATAATGATTCGGACGGTGAGTTATACATATTTACTTGGCTTTTTTAATTAATTCACGAGCAATAACAAGCTGTTGAATTTCGGAAGTACCTTCATAAATTTCTGTTACTTTAGCATCGCGCATCATCCTTTCTACATGGTATTCACGCACGTAACCGTATCCCCCGTGAATTTGGACAGCTTCTCTTGTAACTTCATTTGCAATAGTAGATGCAAAGAATTTAGCTTCAGATGCTTCTTTTATATGCTCGAGATTATTATCTTTCAACCAAGCTGCTTTATGAGTCAGGAGTCTGGCAGCGCTTATTTTAGTACTCATCTGTGCAAGTTTAGCCTGTATCAACTGATGTTCGGCAATATATTTACCCATTGTCTTTCTTTGCAGTGAATACTTGATTGCCGCATCAAATGCCCCTTGAGCAATACCCACCGATTGAGCAGCAATACCTATTCTACCGCCGTTCAGTCCGTTCATGGCTATGTAAAATCCATCACCTATCTTACCTATCAAATGCTCTTCAGAAACACGAACATTTGTCAATCCGAGCGAACTTGTTTCACTTGTGTGCATACCCATTTTATCTTCCCTGAGTCCCGGTTCCAATCCCTGAGTACCTTTTGGTATAGCAAAACACACAATCCCCTTATGCTTCAATTCCGGGTTTGCCTGAGCAAATACTATGAATACATCGGCGTGTTGTGCTGTAGAAATCCAATTTTTGGTGCCGTTTATAATCCATTCGCCGTCCTCAAATACTGCCGTGGTTTTTTGGTCACGAGCATCAGAGCCTGCTTCAGGTTCACTCAAACAGTAAGCTCCGAGATATTTGCCTTCTGCGAGCGGTTTCAGGAAATTTTCCTTTTGAAAATCATTCCCGTATTTTTCGAGAATCCAACAAACCAAAGAGTTCTGAACTGAAACAACTATTGAAAGACCTGCATCAACTTTTGCAAACTCTTCTATAGCAAGTACATAACTAACAGCATCTAAGCCACTTCCACCCCATTCCGGTGAAACCATCATACCAAGGAACCCTAATTCACCCATTTTGGAAAGTATTTCGTTTGAGAATTTTGATTGAATATCTCTTTGAATAACAGTTGGCAGGATTTCTTCCTGTGCAAATCTACGAGCTGCATCTTGTATCTGTAGATTAATCTCACTAAGCTCAAAAGAAAGCATGTTGACTCCGATAATTTTTATAATTGTAATATGTACATATGAATAACTGAATAAACGTATAAATATTTAGTATTATGAAACATTTTTTTGTTTAATTTGTCTTTATTATGAAAATAATGACAAATTTTATTT
>JBAYPL010000133.1:0-7313 GCA_041677745.1 Kapaibacterium sp. (SeqCode) | reverse complement strand
CCAAGGACTCCGGGGATACATTTCTCGGTGAAATAGAACAACCATTGACGGCTATGGTATCACTTTCAGAATGGTTTGCCGGTATTCTTGGCTACAAGAACTGGGTTGCTGAGCATGATAAGCAGGAATTTTATTTGTCTAATGAAGTTTTCGGCGACTTTTCAATAAACGACATTATGGATGCTGACAGTGCTTTGTATGCTTTACGTACCGAATTAAACGAAGAATTTGCCAAAGCAAATATTTTCAATGAATTACAGGTGTTGCAATGAGTCATGAAAAAACTAATGGTACACTTAGAGGAAGACATTCGGATTTTAAATTCATTGAAACCGAATTTATCATCAACTTAAATGAATCCACTAATTTCAATGAAGTAAGAGATTGTCTTGTGAATTATATGTCTTTGGAATATCAACTATTGGATTCTGAATTGCTTATGTATGATGATGATAATTCGTTTGATTTTCAAGTTCTTAGTCTTGCAGAGGATACTAAAAGCCTTCATTCGAGAATTCATTATCTTATTGAAGAGGGTATAATTGACTGGGTTATGCAGTCAGCCGAACCCCAGCTTATTATGGACTTGCAATCACAATTAAAATATACCTCTTTAAATATTTTACTTCTTCCGATTTTATCACAGAACAAACATACAGCAATTTTTATTTCTTTTACTGAATTAAATAAAGAAGAGTTCACAAAATCAGACAATCGAAAATTAAAGATACTTACCGAGTTAGTATCCAATAAACTATCCAACCTTAAACGAGACCAAGAGCTTGAAAATCTGAAGATTAAACTCGACAGCTCAAATGAAAGGTTCATACAATCTCTTAAATCTGCTACTTTTGGCGAATTGTCTCTAACTGTATTAAAGGAAGTCGCTCTTCCAATCCAAATAATTGATTCAAATATTGGTTTTATCGAAAACGGTGCCGGCAATATCAATAGAAGGCTTGAAATTATTAGGCAACAAACTAAGTCCATTTCTGAAATAGTTAAGCTCTTTGATGAAATATTTGAAAATTCTTCGAAAACAGACCCGGAAGTTATCGAATTAAATGATTTGATAGAAGAAGTTAAGAACATTACTTCTTCTCAGCTAAAATCAAAGGGGCTTATTGTCGAATTCGAATCCGATGCAGATGAATTATATGTAAGATCTTATAAATCACATATAGAGTATGTAATAGTCCAAATCTTCAAATTTTTTCTTGCTGCCGATAGCGATGTAGAAAGAATATTTATCAGTCTTTCGGTACCGTCTAAACGGATAGTATCTATTTCTGTATCCTATGATTATTCCATTGTTGATACAAATAGCTTTGATAGGATTATTGATGAAATGAGATTGCTTCCTGCGTTCTCGAATCTTGCACCGAACTTCAGTTCGATTAAAAATGTTCTAAGTAATAGCGGTGGTAAAATTGAATGCAATTCTAAATTAAGCAACGGAACAATTTTTAGAATTATTTTCCCTTTATTCGAGGTTGTAAAGCCGACATTATGAAAAAAATCTGCTTATATTCTGTGTCAATAATCCTGTTCCTGTCAATATATACCGGACAAACAAGTGCTGCATATTTAAAATTGATTGATATTAATCCACTTAACAGGGTGACACTTGAGTTTGATACCATTCCGTCTCAACTTATATCAAGTCTGTCAGACTCCAAGATGCTTGTATCATTGAATATAGGTAAATCTAAATTCAATGATAAGTTCAACAATGTTTCAGGACTTGGCATTATCACGGATGTGTATATCAAGTATGACAGCGGAAATACAGTAATTAATATAAAAACTAAAGAGAAACGCGGATATACTGTAATTAAATATCCGTTTACAAACAAACTTGTCGTAGAAGTATTTCAATGGGAAAAATTAAGTCCCGAAGAAGAACTATATAGAACCGGCCTGCTTGCCGCTGAGGACGAAATTATCTCGGAATCGGTAAGGAATTTATACAATGCTTCGCGCAAGGGTATTGATTTGTCAGCATTTAATCTCGGATTGTCATATCTAAAATCCGGTTATTTTAATGAAGCCGAAACCTCTTTCAAATATTCATATCATGTTGACAGCAATAATATTGATGCACTTGCAGGTATTGCAGTATCATTGAACTTGCAAGGTAAATCCGCAGAAGCAGCCGAGTATTCAAACAAATTTGCTGATAAATGTAATTGCAACTTTATCTTCTTACCCGACACTTCACGAACTGTTTTAGATAGTACATACTTAGATTTATCCCATTTCCAAATTCCTGTTGATACGCTGCCTACACCGGTAATTGCTTCTAATGATTCAACTCATGTTCCGGCACAAACAAGTAAATCTGATGAAATTAAAATTGATTCCGGCAACATTTTCAATTCAGTTGAAAAGTTCCTGATTTATGCAATAATCATTGTAGCCATAACTGCCATTGCACTTCTGTTTTACTATTTAAAATGGAGAAAAAGCCAGATTCTGCTAATGCAAAAACAGAAAGCCACTCTGTTTAATGAAAGTCTAAATGAAGCCAAGAGCAAGATTCCGCCATCAGCAGCAGTTAACAGGTACAAAGCTCAAGACAAAGAACAAACTACACATCAAGCAGATAAACGCAGTACAGAAGAGCAATACAACAACTTTGTATCTGCCGAAAAAATGGACAAACTTGGCTCAATAATAGAGTCAATAACAGGTAAGTCCGTAGATAATTATAAGCAAAATCCTGAAATTCCAAATTTAAATGCAAAGCTCCAACTTGCAAATCATCTTGCAGAAGAGCAGCGAAAAATTAAGAATCAAAAGCTCCAGAACCTGAAAGTGTCTTCATTACCCAAGGATAAAGATAAACTCTCTGATGTTGCTCGGAAATTGGGTATTGAAAAAGGTGGACTGGAAACCAAAGACGCTATGGAGAAAATCATTAATGACAAGGATAAATTGAAAAATATGAGTGACAAATTCGGCAATTGAAAAAATTGCCTTGTTACTCATGCGTTTTTTTTTTATTTTTGTCCTATGTTTAGTTTACCCATAAATATTATCATAAGTATATTTGTAAGTGTATTCCTGTTAATGTTCGGAAATGCAAGTTCGAATTATTTATCTGATTTTTCAGAAAACAACACTTATGGCACAGATTTTGTAACATCCAACAAGAATATTGTAGTCAGTAATGACACAATAACTTCTAACAGAATAACAAAAGTCTGGTATTCTGCGACCGAAATCAATGTCGAAATATATCAGATTTTAAAACAACAGGAGATTACAATAACGGTGTACAATATGTTGGGTAAAGAATTACTTGAAATTTTCAGAGGAACGAGTTCGTCTCGTGCCGAAGAAGTGTATTCTGTTACATTCAATCTCCCTAACGGTATTTACATCTGCGTCCTTCAAGGAAAAACATTCAGAGACTCAGAGAAGTTTATAATATCGAGGTGATTTTGAAAAATATGTACAGTACATTCAAAAGCAGTATAAAGATAATTATACTTATGGTTATTATCAGCCAATCATCTGCATTTTCGCAAATGTCCGACGGAGGCTACTCCGAACCTTGGCTCAGTAGGAATGTAGGTGCCAGACCTATAGGAATGGGGGGAGTTTACTCCGCTGTGGTTAACGAACCCATGGGGATATTCTATAATCCCGCAGCTCCTGCTTTCATGCCATCAACCCCAACAATCAACACCTCGGTTGGCAGTCTCGGCTTCGGTAGAACTCATGCTACACTTGCCTATTCACAGGAAATTTTACCATCATTCGGAATTGGTATCGGTGTCAACAATCTTTATTCAGGTTCGTTTACCGGTCGCAACATCAGAGGGATTCCTACACGCGAGTTAAACAGCAATCAAATAGCAGTACAGGCTGCTACTGCATATCGTTTGGAGTTTGTCAGTATGGGTGCTGCTGTTAAATACATTAATAATTCTCTGAATGGTGCTAACTTGTCTGCGTCAGGTTATGCCTTTGATTTAGGGATGAAGATGAATGTCCTCGATATATTCAGTTTCGGGCTATCTATGAATAATATTGGCGGGACAATGAAGTGGAACTCAACATCAGGAGTCACAGAAAATATTCCTTATACCATACGTACAGGTATAGCAGCTGAATTTGGTATTAATGACGAAACCATTTTGACGAGAACATCCATTACCGGTGAAGAAGAAGCAGTTTATCTGCCCCCAACAAGGTATTTGTTGCTAGGATTCGATATTGTTTTAAATCAGTATGACTTGACCCCGTCATTCATATTAGGTGCTGAAATTGTACCTCACGAATTTATTGCAGTGAGAGGCGGTCTCTCAATATACGGGGACAGAAACGGTGAAGCTCAATTTTTTCCAATGAATAACTGGGGTACAGGAATTTCGCTTCGTCCTGAACTTGAACTTGACTTTAATGTTCAATTGGATTACTCACTTTCCAATGATTATATGTCACAAAGCAGATTGTCACATCATGTTTCATTGATTTTTGAACTGTAATTCTCAGCCAAAAAGTGATTCTTGCTTAATAACAATATTCTTAATGAATGTATTACGATGCAGCGGACATGGACCGTATTTTGTTATGGCTTTAATGTGAGAATCAGTTGGGTAACCCTTGTGTTTTTCAAATCCGTACTGAGGATATCGGGTAGCGGCAATATCCACCATCCATTTATCGCGTGAAACCTTAGCAATTACTGAAGCAGCTGCAATAGACAAAGAAATACTGTCACCCTTGACGATAGTTGTATAATCAATGTTATAATCATCAAAATAATTTCCGTCAATCAACAAATGACCCGGGACAATTCTCAATGCTTCGACCGCCTGTTTCATAGCTTTGACAGAAGCTTGGAGAATATTTATTTCATCAATCACCAAATTATCAATGAAAGCTACAGAAACATCGAGAGCATTCTGGTATATTCTGTCGTATAATTTCAGTCTATTCTTTTCGCTCATCTTTTTAGAATCGTTTAATCCGGTTAATATTGTCCCGGGTGCAAGGACGACCGCAGCCGCAACGACAGGACCGGCAAGGGGACCTCTACCGACTTCGTCAATACCGGCAACAGTCAGTCCTGATTTCCAATAAATATTTTCATAATTAAGACCGGGTAAATTCATCTATTGATAGTTCCGATTTTGAAAATTGAAAAACGCAAATATACAAATAATTTGGTAAGCATATCAGCGATTCGTGTTTTCAATTAGTTTAAGAAATTCATTTCTCAGGTTGAGGTCATCGAGAAGATAACCACGCATAACCGAAGTAGTCATAAGAGAATTCTCCTCCGATGAACTAACTCCTCTTGCTATCATACAGTAATGTTTTGCATTTATGACCACCCCAAGTGCTTTGGGTTTCAAGAGTGTTTCGAGATAATCTGCAATCTGTTCACCAAGTTCCTCCTGAATTTGTCCGCGTCTTGCAAACCAGTTAACAATACGTGTCAATTTTGACAAACCGATGACATTTTTGTTGGGAATATAACCGATAGCACACATGCCTGAGATAGGTTGCCAGTGATGTGAGCAGACAGACATTACTTCTATTCCTCGACTGATTATAAGGTTATTGACATTATTTCTGTTTGGAAAGACTGTCATCTTTGGTGCTTCGTTGAACCTGCCTGAAAACAATTCATTAACCAGCATTTTAGCTAAGCGTTTAGGTGTTTGAGTGCTGTTTGGATCATTTCTCGATATTCTCATAATATCGAAAATTTCCTCATATTTAGCTTCAACTAATTCTAACATCTCTTTGCGTTCCTCATCACTGATTAGAATGTTGCCATTGGCATCAAAGTTTTTATATCCCAATGAATTAAATTCAGGAAACACATCCTTGATTTCATTATGTTTATCAATAATTTCTAAAGAACTGTCTTGAATTTCGGTAATGAAATTATTACCGTTACCATTTGTTATCGTGCTATGCATAAATTTTATTCTCCAAAATCATAAATCGGAATAGTAACTTCAGCACCCATATATTCAACATAGCTGCTTTCCGACTCATATAATCGAATTTTATATAATTGACCGTCATCAATTTTGTCTTTTAAAATTTTCCAAAAAACAACTGCAAGATTCTCAGCAGAAGGGATTATGCCCTTGAGAAAAGCCACGTCATGATTAAGATGCTTGTGATCAACCTTATCAATGATTTCATTCTTGATTATCCTCTTTAATTTTTTTAAATCTATAACATATCCGGTTTCAGGATTCGGTAATCCTGCAACAGTTACTTCAAGAAAATAATTATGCCCGTGACCAAAAAAATTGTTACATTTATCAAATATTTCGTCATTCTTATTGTCTGTAAACGTCGGATTGAATAATCTGTGTGAAGCAGAGAATTCCAGCTTTTTTGTAACATAAAGCATCTTGAGCCTGTTATTTTTTTGAATTTTAAAAAATGAAATAGTGAAAACGTATAAAAAAAAAGAATATTTGTTTTAATAGAGTATTGTAGATGAAGGTAAAAAGGTATCTGAAAATTATAATTGGAGTGATGATTATCACGATAGTAATTTCATCATGTTCTTCAATTAAATCCGGAGAGAAAGGAACTGCAACACCTGTACTGAAAGAACTGAACAGCTCTTTGTACAGGCTGAATGCAGATTGTTTAATCAATACCAACATGAACGGACAGAGTTTCTCATTCAATGCAAGACTTAATATAGCAGGTACTGATACTGTATCTATGGTTGTAAGCGGTCCTTTCGGTATTACCGTAGGCAGACTTTATGCAGATTTGAATTATTTCCGTTTCCACAACGTTATGGAAAATACTGTTTATGAAGGTACTCCTTCTCAAGAGAATATCAAAAGAGCTACAAATATGAGCATTTCGATTCGAGATTTGCTTGCATTGTTCCAAGGTAAAACGCCATTTGTAATCAAAGAGTACAGCCTTGTGGAAGAAAAGAATGAAACTGCGATTATCAAACGTGTTGACAAAAGCAATTTCGGAGATTTTGGTGTGCTGGATATAAAAGATTATAAACTGTTGCAATATCAGCGTAAGGATTCCGGAGATATATTGATGCTGAATTCTTCATTCGATAGATTTAAAGCGGCTGGTAGCGGTCAAATTCCAACAAGTTTAAATTTTCTTATGCCTCTTGTTGACGGCAGAATGATAATTGAAATCGAGAACTTTAAAATAAATGATAAAGCAGCTCCTCCCGAAAAATTTGCAATCCCCTCATCGGTTAAAATCATTAATCTTGATAATTATTGATAATCATGAAGAAAACTCTTTTAACAATATTGTTTTTATCTCTTGTATTGCCGAGCATTTCT
>JBAYPL010000132.1:0-7338 GCA_041677745.1 Kapaibacterium sp. (SeqCode) | reverse complement strand
TTAGAAGAAATCAGAATGCATTTTGATAATTATATTTCACAAAAGCAGGAAGAATCATGGAAAAATTCCTAACATATCAACTTGAGAGTTCGTTATGCTTGCTGTTACTTTTCTCAACATGGTACTTCTTGATGAAAAAAGACACTTTCTTTACACTTAACAGAATAACACTTCTGTTAATTGGGCTCATTTCTTTGATATTACCCTTAACCGGTTTTAATACTACTGAACCGACAAATCCTTTGACAATATTCTATATGGATGATTTACTTTTGATTGAATCGGATTCATATCAGACATTTTCTATAATACACTTGACAGCTCTTGCTTCTGTGGCTGTAACGATTATATTGTTGATAAGATATTTCATCAGAATTTCAAAAATTTTCAAGTTAATTAATAATAATCCGAGTGAAAATAAATATCTGATACGACTGTCTGAATCTCAGAATTACTCTGCTTTCTCATTTTTCAAATGGATATTTATACCTGACAATATTATTGGTAATGAAAGAGATATTATTGCCTTACATGAGAATATTCATATAAACCGCAAGCATTATATTGATAGAAGCTTCTTGGAACTTTTAAGCGTGTTTATGTGGTTTAATCCAATTTTATCAATATATAAAAAAGAACTGAAAAACATACATGAATTTGAAGTTGACAGGGAAATTATTAAATAAAACATTTCAAAGAGAGATTATTTCGAATTGATATACAAATATTCAACAGGAATAAGCTTTTCAGATATTTCATTAAATTTCAATTTTTCAAGTTTAAAGGAGAGAATCGCAATGATGACTAAGATTCGTTCATCTGTATTTGCTTATTCTAAGCAAATTTTGTTATTACCGATAATTGCATTTCTTATACTCAATTTTTCATGTGACGATATGGGCAAAGATGGCGGATTGAACAATGATTCAGCAAGTATTCATATCAATGAAACAACAATGGATGTAATTGAGGAGAAGCCGAACAAATCATACTCTGAGTCGGAAGAAATACCGCAATTCCAAGGAGACCTTATGGGTACATTGTCTTCAAACTTAATATACCCCAAATCTGCTAAAGTAAAGGGTATTGAAGGAAAAGTAATATTAGCTTTAACAATTAACGATAAAGGAAAAATCGCTGATATTAAAGTAGTAAATTCTGTGGAGGAATCACTCGACCGTGAGGCTGTTCGTGTTGCGAGACTTCTAGAAGACTGGAAGCCTGCAAGTAAAGACGGCAAAGCTATTGATTCTGATGTAATGCTTCCGATTAAGTTTAAACTGCAATGATGTTGTTTAGAGCTAACACCCTTATAATACTAATACATTATAAGGGTGTAGATAATTTGCAATTATATTAAACTGATGATTATAACTCTGTTCAGCACTACATTATTTTACTTCTGCACCTGAAGGCATATCGGCTTCAGGAGTGACAAAGCACAGTTTTCCGTCTGTACTTGCTGCAAGCATCATACCCTGAGATTCTTGTCCCATCAGCTTAACCGGCTTAAGATTTTTTACTACGACAATAGATTTCCCGATAAGATATTCCGGTTCATAATATTCAGCTACACCGGCTAAAATCTGTCTTCCCATTCCTCCGATGTCCACCAATAACTTTAAGAGTTTCTTGGATTTTTTTACTTTTTCAGCTTTCAAGACCTTAGCAGTTACGAGTTTAACTTTTTGGAAATCGCTTATTTCTATTAATTCTTCTGTCTCTCCCGGTTTAGAATTCTTAAATCCAAGTTTATCTATTTGATTTTGAATCTTGTCATCTTCAATTCTTGAAAATAAAATTTCCGGAGTATTTATCGTATGACCTGATTGTAATTGAGGAAATACAGCTTCAGCCCAGACATCAGAAAGTCCTCCATTATTCGAAGATGAGCCGTCATTAATTTCAACGTTAAGTATTTTTGCTAATTTTAATGAAGTATTGGGGATAATCGGTACAAAAATAACCGCAAGCGAGCGAACAATTTGACAGCAAACAAACATTGTCTTAGCTGCATATTCCTTGTCACCTTTAACGTTTTTCCATGGTTCTTCATCGTTAAAATATTTGTTGGCAGCTCTTGCTACATTCATCAACTCTGTCACCGTATCTCTGAATCTGAACCTATTGATAAAAGCATCTGCCTTATTTATTCCGTTCTTAATTGCTAATATCACCTCTAAATCATTTTGGGAATATTTATCAGCAAAACTCTGTTTCAGATTATCATTGTCAGACTCGACTAATTCACGCCAATCTTTTGCTAAATCAGCAAATCGTAAACTCAACTCCGGTACTTTACCGTCGAAATTCTTGTGAACAAAAGATAATGAACGATTGACGAAGTTGCCGTAAATCGAAGCAAGTTCATTATTATTCCTCGCTTGAAAATCCTTCCAAGTAAAGTCAGCATCTTTTGTCTCCGGTAAATTCATTGCCAAAGTATAACGCAAGGAATCTGTAAATTGAGCTTCAGGAAAATCAATAAAGAAATCCTTCAAATCAATAGACCAGTTACGGGATTTGCTGAATTTTTCACCTTCAAGATTGAGGAACTCATTCGCAGGAACATTTTCAGGCAATATGAAATCTCCTTTTGCATGAAGGTAAGCAGGGAAAATCAGAGTGTGAAATACAATATTGTCTTTTCCGATGAATGCTATGTATCTGCTATCATCACTACACCACCACCTTTTCCAATCATCATTGTTGGCATCTGCCCATATTTTAGTGGCTGAAATATATCCAAAAACAGCATCGAACCATACATAAAGCACCTTACCGTCGGTTTTATCGCGGGCTAATCCAGCAACATCGTTGAGGCTTACTCCCCATTTCATGTCGCGAGTAATAGCTCTTTCGACCAAACCTTCTTTGAGCCAACCAAGAGTCTGATTTAATACATTGTCTTTCCATTTACCCTTTTTATCTTCAATAAATTTTTCAAGAAATTCTTGAAACTTATTGAATTCAAAATACCAATGAGATGTTCTTCTTACTTCAGGGGTTTTTCCTGATACAACGGATACCGGATTCTTCAAGTCGAGTTGATTATAGTACGCACCACAGCTGTCACACTGATCTCCTCTTGCCTTGTCATAAGAACAATTTGGACAGATTCCTTCAACATATCTGTCAGGCAAGAACATGGTTGCTACAGGATCATAAAATTGCTCTTCTTCTTTTTCAATTAGATATCCCTTTTCTAAAAAGTCGGTAAAAAATTCCAGAGCAGTCTCATGGTGAATTTTTTCGCTGGTTCTTGAGTAAATGTCAAAGGAGATACCTAATTTTTCAAATGCCGACTTATTTGCATTATGGTATTTATCAACTATGTCCAAAGGACTTACTTTTTCTTTTTCGGCTGATATTGTAATCGCTACTCCATGCTCATCGGAGCCACAAACATACAAGACCTCATTAGCCCTGATTCTAAGAAATCTTGCATATATATCCGCAGGTAAATATGCTCCTGCTGCATGTCCTAAATGAATGTGACCATTGGCATACGGTAAAGCTGAAGTAATAAGAGTTCTTTTCATAGTTGAAATTTTTTAGAATTTTAATAAAATAATGTTCAAAAATACTTATTTTTTTATAATAATTTGAAATATTCAAAAAATATTGATACTTCTGTCATTGACATTCAAGTTATTCTGACATCTTTTATCGGAATTTCCCTTTTGAGCAATCCGTGTTCATGACTCAACAAAAACACATCACCCCAAAAGCTAAATCTAACTTTTGGGGTGATACTTCATCAAGTATGATGAATTTTCAATATCTGTAAGTAATACCAAAACTTATGTTCAGAGGCATTCTATTAACAACAAAATTTGCATATTCCTTCATATCATCGGTTGTAGGATAGTTTACTCTCTGTTCAGAGAAGTCAATCCATCTGAATACTCCGTCTAAACGTATATTTTCCCCGATATACATGCCGGCACCAAGCGAAACATTAGTAACATTTGCATTAGGTATATCAACGTGATAAGGTGATGTAGTCCTCGAGTAGCTTGCTCTTGCAACAAACGGAGCAATAGGAATATCATACTCGAGACCAAAACCCCAAGTTGTCTGTCCTACTAACTCCCGCAAAATACGGTTATTTAAATTCATGACTTCGGGTGGAGCATCAGAAAATTTCAATTGCGTAGCATCTGAATATGAAACACCTGCAGCGAAAGTTAACCCTTCGCCATGGATTGATAATCCTGCAGAATAAACAAATGGAGTTCTTAAGTTGTAAGAATTTTTACCTGAATATTGGTAGTATTCGGAATTATGTTGTGAACGATAACTTGCGTCATATCTTGCACTGAAATCTTCATCAACTTGATACCAAGTAGGTGTCTTTATTGAGACGCCAAGCCTGAAGAAATCAGCCAATCTGGTCTGCAGACCGATTGTAGCGTTTATTCCTGATACATTTTGAGACAAATTCTCGACAGATTCGAGCCTGTCAAAAACTCTGCCTTCAATCGAAGTACCCGAATACAAATTTCTGGAATCAGATTCGTAGTATTCTTTTCTATAAGAATAGTTGCCCCACTTACCCGAAATTCCGAAACCGAGTGCAACATATTCACTCACATCAAAGGACATGCCTCCACTTACGTTTCGCAATCCTCCGCTTTCTGCTATGAACGAATTCTGCTGAAGACTGTCTTTATACGGAGTTTCAAAACTATTACCGTTACGATCTGCCAAATAAAGCAGATAAGCCCAGTTATCATTTGTTGAATTAGGACCAAAGTTTGCTTCGCTGCTTATTTTAGTAGTACCTGTATTAAAAGCACCGAAGTTCATGTTATTAGTATAGTCATCTTCGAGAAAGTATCCTATAGCGATAGCGGCACGAGTATCATTAAATTGCACGGGTATAGCAATTCCTGCATGAGTTAAATATTCATTGTTGCTATTCAACACATTACTCGCTTTCAAATAATTAACATCATTTTCACTTGTCGTAAATCCAAGTCCGAATGACAGCTCTGATTTTCCAATTAAACTCAATCCTGCCGGATTGTAATATAAAGCTGAAATATCATCTGAGACACCATGGAAAGCCACATTCAGACCGGCTGCTCGCGGTGTGATGATTCCGTTAGGCACTGCATACCTCAAAGCATCTTCAATGTACTGAGAGTATAAATTTGAAGAAAAGGTCAGTATAGCAATCGTAACAAAAAATAATCTGTTCAACATAGTTACCTCGTCCTTCCACTACCTGAACCTGAACCTGAACCTCTGCCGGACGATGAACCGCTACCGGAACCGGAACTTCCGCCACTGCTTCTTCCCGAAGAAGAACCTGATGAAGCCGGTGATGGTTCATATCTCGGTTTGGAAGTAGAACTGCTCGAAGGAGTACGTGCAGGAGTTGTTGAGCGTGTGCTCGAACTACCGGAACTGTTACTTCTGTATGTAGGAGAAGTTTGATCGTTCGAAGGACGATAAGTGTTGGACGAACCTCTTGTATCAGTACTTGTAGTACCGGTAGTTCTGCTTCCAGTATTATAAGGTTTAAAAGTCTTATTTTCTACTCTCGAACTCGATGTTGAAGTTGCACCGGAATTCCTGGTTGAGCTTGAAGTACTGTTTGTTCCGCGAAATACCCCACTGCTGTTTGTCGAACCGGAACGTGTAGATGAAGACTCTACCCTTCCTGAACTTGTGGAATGAGATGCTGTACGGAACCTGTTTGATGAAGTTGTCTGAACACCTCTTGAACTGCTACCGGAATATGTACCTCTGTTAGCACCGAAACTTCTATATGTATTATTGTCTATTGGACTTGAGCTTCGTGTATAAACAGGTTGTCTGTACCAATGATGATAACCACCGGCAAAATGGCTGCCCCAGTATCCACCATGATAGGGGTGATAGACATACCAAGGTGAATACCAGTTATAACCCCAGTAATTCGAGTAATATACAGTGAAATGACTTCCAGGGAACGGGTATGATACCCAACCATGATATGTATGCCACCAAGGCACGATTACGGGTACATATACACGTGGATTATAACTATGCGAATAGTCAGCATATACATAATCGGTCTGCTGAACATTCGAACCGGCATTTTGTGACATGGGGTTTACCCAGCCCGCATTTGTGCCGCTTGTTTGAGCTGTATTTTCTATGTTGCCATTGGGCTGAGAACTCGGATAATCAGGTTTATTGTTGTAACCGAAATACCCACCGGAACTGTTTGTCGAGCTGCATGCCATCACAATCATGGACATTGCTGCCACTATAACTAATAACTTTTTCATTTCTGCCTCCAAATAACGTTTAATATTATAACGAACAGCCTCTGAATATGTTACATTTTTTTTGAGTTATTATGAGCAAATTATTTAGTTCTGTCAATATCCTTTACAACCTTAATCTTCATTGACTGTATATCACTTACAAGCACAGCAGAATCCTTTTCTATGAATTCATCGGATTCTGCAGTCCATATCTCACCTAAAACTAAAACCTTGCCGGTGCCTTGTATTTTTATATCCGTTTTAGCTATACCTCTTTCACCCAGAATTGAAAAGCTTCCCGTAGTTTTTTTTGAATTTTGGGCTTTTATGCCGTAATATATAATCACGCCAAATAATAACACTGTAATGATTACAGTTACAATTATTAAACTCATTGAAATCCTCATAATTTCTAGTGGAGAATCAATCAACATTATTGAACCAACGACAAGAGAAACAATCCCGCCGATGGATAACATTCCGTAACTTACTACAAATATTTCAAGCACAAATAATATAAAAGCAATTGCTATCAATCCGAGACCTACATAATTGACGGGCAACATTTGAAGTGAGTATGCAGCCAACAAAATAGAAAATCCGCCGACAGCTCCCGGAAAAATAGAACCCGGGCTCTTAATTTCAAAAAATATTCCGTAAATTCCCAGAAGAATAAATAAGTAAGCAATGTTCGGATTACTGATGAATTGCAAAAATTCTTCTCTGTAATTCATATCTCTATAAATTATTTCATGAGAGGAAAAGTCGAGTTCTCTTCGTGCTCCATTTACATATACGGTCATTCCGTCACATTTATCCAAAAGTTCATTTAAATCATTGGCAATAAAGTCTATGACGCCAAGCTCGAGAGCTTCAATTTCACTTGATGAAATACTTTCTCTGACAGCATTTTCAGCCCATTCAATATTTTTTCCTCTCTTTTGTGCCAATGACCTTGCATAAGCAGCAACATCATTTTCTACTTTTTGTCCCATTACCGATGAATCAGCAGCCCCACCCAAACCAACCGGATGTGCAGCTCCGATATTAGTACCCGATGCCATGACAGCGATAT
>JBAYPL010000131.1:0-7366 GCA_041677745.1 Kapaibacterium sp. (SeqCode) | reverse complement strand
TCTCAAATGATATAATAGTTTTTCGTCTGCTACAAATAAATCAGCAACAGTAATAATGGAATTAAAATACCGGTTGATACGAGTATAGCACCTCGCCACACTAATCCAAACTTACCCTTTAAAATAAAAAGTCCCGAAATTGCTAAAAATATTAGTGCTAAACAAAATATATCTGAAAACCATGTCCATATCATTCCCGGATTATAATGCAAGAAATTCATTTGCTTGAAAACCGGACGATTTAATATTGTTTCAACTTTAAAGTCTCCACTTTCGAGAAATAGTGTGATATTGCCACCGTTGACGAATATTCTCAGCCTTTCTTGATCAGGAAAATAATGGCTCTTATACTCGCCGGACAATTCTGCTTTCATTAGAATTTCATCAATAAAATTTTTGTCAACCTCACTTTTTGATATTTTCTTACCGAGTCCGAAATCTTGATTCCTTATAATATAATTAGGATTCCAATCATTCTTATGATTGATGGCAATGCCGGACACAGCATATATAATTATCATTCCGACAAAAAAATACCCTAAATCTCTATGCAGATTTTTATTTAATTTATACAGATTCATAAATATTTTTAAACTTAGAATTTATTCAAATTACTTGTTTAGATGTTAGTAATAAGAAATAAAAAATCCGGTAGGATTAATACAACCGGATTTTATTTAACATCTAAACATTAAAGATTACCATGCGTAACCAACATTCACACCTAAGTAAAAGGGTCGCCAATCCATTCCTGAATCAACGGTAACATTATAATTTAAGCCGAATACAGGTTCGAGCACAAAATCATCGATAATCCATTTGTAGCTTGCTTCACCACCGATTGCGACAACAGCTCTTGAGCTGTAAGAATCATCGCGATAGCCTATATATCCTACCTGTAAAGTTGGTCCGAATCCGAATCCTTTAATTGCCTTTTCTTGATCCTGTAACAAATACCATTTGTACATACCGGTAATATTGATACCAGTCCATCCTTGATAACCCAAATAAGTTAGCCCTATCACCATACTGTTCTCGGCTGATACTTGTCTTTCGTAGTTGACATTCAGTAAACCGAAAGCGAGAACCAAAGGATTAGCAGTAATGGCTTCATTATAATTCTTTATTACACGCTGAGCCTGAGCTTCTTGTAGATTTGCGAAGACTATTGAAAATAATACTGCACCACAGATAAGTAATATTTTTAACTTCATGCAAAACTCCTTATAAATTATACAATTTTTGTTAAAATACAATATACGAATATAAGCTAAAATGATAATATTATAAAATATATTTTTTTTACTGTAAAATGTTTAAAATAAAATCAGTATTTTCGTGGGTAACTGCATTATCAAATTACTATTATAAGAAATACATTATGGAAAAATTATGGTCGCCATGGAGGTCGCAATATATTGGCACTTTCAAAGAAAGCGAAAAGAAAGAAGAGGAAAGTTGTTTCTTTTGTGAAGCCATCAAATCAGGAATCGAAAGCATCGAAACATTGATAGTTCACAAAGGAAAAAGTTGCATCGTGATTATGAATAAATTTCCATACAACAGCGGTCATCTATTGATTGCCCCTATAAAGCACACCGGAAGTTTAGTAGAACTCAGTACCGATGAGTTAAATGAAATCATGAGTCTTCAAGTAACATCAGCCTCAATCCTACAAACTCTATATAAACCGCATGGATTTAATATTGGAGCTAATATTGGCAGGGCTGCCGGAGCAGGTGTTCCCGGTCATCTACACTACCACATATTGCCTCGTTGGAACGGAGACACAAACTTTATGCCGATTATTGCCGAGACCAAAGTGCTTTCGCAATCACTCGATGAAGCATTCGAGCTGATTTCAAGTGAATTCGGGAAAATTTTAAAATGAATTTAAAAGCAATAATTCCTAAGAAATCCTTAGGACAAAATTTCCTTACAGACAGAAATTTAGCCATAAAAACTGTTGAGCTGCTAAACATTAAAGAAGGAGAGAATGTAGTCGAAATTGGTCCGGGCACAGGTGCCTTGACTTCACTACTTCTTGACAAAGAATGTCGTCTGACGGCTATAGAGATTGACCAAAGAGCAGTTGAACATTTGAGGCGAGAATTTCCAGAATCAAAGTATCCGGACTTCAGCTTGATAAATCAAGATTTTCGTGAATTTAATTTCTCTGATTTTTCTAATGAAGTTAAAGTTATTGGCAATATTCCATATTATTTATCTTCAGAAATATTTTTTAAATTATTTGAAAACAGGCAATACGTCAGTCAAGCTGTGATGACTGTTCAGAAAGAGCTGGCACAAAGACTGACTGCCGGAGTTTCATCTAAAGACTATGGAATTCTTACTCTGGCTATGAGTATATGCGGCAAATGCAAGATTGAATTTGATATCCCTCCAAGCTGTTTCTACCCGAAACCTGATGTCATGTCTTCAGTAATTAGGATGGATTTTTCCGATAGCAAGTATTCACTCGACGAATACTTTAAAATGATGAGGATAATTAAAATGGCATTCAATCAACGAAGAAAAATGCTTGGTAACACATTGAAACAATTATTCAATAAAATAGAGGCATCAGATATTAGCGAAGAAACAAAACATAAGTTATATTCTTACAAACCACGCAGACCGGAAGAACTGAAACCTGAGGATTTTGCTTCACTAAGTCAATATATTTGATAGGAAATAGTATCAGAATGAGTGCCCAATACCAAAGTGTAGTTTCATGTCACGGAATATATTGTTGCTGCTCCAAATTGCATAGTCCGGCAGATGATAACCGGGTTTGTAAATGGGAAATCCGAAGTCGAGACGGACAGGACCGATAGGAGTATCGTATCTGATACCGAAGCCGGCTGCCCAAGCCATTTTTGTAAGATATTCATACCAATTCATGTTGCTGCTTTCGTCACCTTCGGCATACCAGTGATAGGCGTTGCCGTAGTCAACAAAGAATGTTACACCTATTTTTGATATCTGCTCTGCTAATACCTCGTCAATACCTTTGGGCTTAGCAAAAGTATGTCGTATTTCAAAAGAACCTTCGATTAATGCGGAGCTGCCCAAGATATTGGATATTTGATTATAAGTCCTTGTATCCCAGATTAAATCTCCTTTTTCTCCATTGACAGCATACTCTTCCGACTCGATTGGAGAATAATGCAACTCACGTGAGAGCCATCCTCTGACACTATTAGCACCACCGGCAAAAAATTGCCGCTCAAAAGGCACATAAGCGTTATAATCCTCTACAAGATTGATTACACCGGCACGAATTTTAAAAGCAGAAACAGTATTACGATTCATTGGCAGGAAAAGCATGTAGCTGCTTTGTGCTCTGAGATATTTGGCAACACCTGAAATCCATGGGTGTGCAAGAAAAACATTCCAACCATCCAATGAAAAGAAGAAGTTGTCACCTTCTGTCGGATTAAATGGATGATTCCTGCTGTCACCAATGAGTGTCAAACCGAATACATTTGATGTCAATAGAGTTATGCTCGGTTGATTAAGGTAATTATACAAATTCGTATATAACATCAAAGCCTGTACAAGTCGGGTATTGGTTTGCCCGTCGTCGTCGTCGTCTTCATCTTCAAAATCACGTATAACATCAATAATATTCGTAGGGTTTTGGAACTCAAAATTAAAATCAATGATAATTTGATTCAAATAAGTTTCATTTGTAAGTTTAATAGGTAATCTTATAGGTAGAAACCAAGCGGAAATATTAATTAATCTATCAACATTTGAGAGAGAATAATAAAATGAGCCGGTAGCACCTATACGCATGTTCTCGATAGACCATACAAGTGGTTGTGCAATTCTGAAACCAAGCTGACCTTCGAATTCACCTGCTTGACCGGCAAGTACGCGGCTGATATTCCTTAGACGTGCATTGGCGAAGAGATTGCCAGATTGAGCAGCACCACCCCAGTTCCTATGGAGAATATTTGCCTCGACGCCAAAGTTTGTAAAATTATCCACCTGAGTATTATTTACAAATAAACCTATGCCCCACTCTTTCTGTTTTCTGTACTTCGAAAATACAAGCATTGAAAGTGTTGTATCTGTCAAAGGATGAAATATACTGCTTGTATCAATCGAAACAAGTTCAAAAGTACCCAAAGAATTCAAATTATTTATAGACGACTGTACTCGATTGCGTGAATACCAGTCACCTTCATTAAAATCAATTTGAAGCCTTTTCATGCTTTCAACAACAATATGCTGATTATTCAAGCTGTCAATAAAATTTAAGTGTGTTATCTTTTGCCTCTTGCCTGTGCTGAATTTTACGGTAATACTGTCACTGTGTGTATCACTTTTAATTATGACCGGTTCGACTTCAAGCTCAGCATAATAGTATCCGTTATTCAATAAAAGATTCAGAATAGAGTTCACTTCATTGACTATTTTCTGTTCACTGTAAGGTGCGCCACGCTTTATTCGCTTCAAACCATTAATACGTTCATTTATTGTGATATCTACATCATCAAGTCCAATATAAACGACTGTATCTATGGTGTAGCGCTCATTTTCTTTAATATTGAACTGAAGTACATTATTTTTTAAATCGAAATCGGGATAAAACGAGAATGATATTTCTGCAAAATGGAATCCGTTGGTATTATAATAATGCCAAAGTGTTTGCACGTCCATTTCGGCAGTTCCTTCATTGAAATATTTTATTTCATGAGAAAGATTTTCCAGAGCAACAACCAGTGACTCTTCGATTACATCAGGGCTTTCCGGTATTAGCCGGAAATTGTCGAGGTAATATTGGAATAAATCATGCTGAATACTTAGAGAATTCATTTTAGAGCTTACAGCATCAATCAATTCGTTGGGAGTAAATGTTTCAGAACCGGAAAATCTGATATCAGCGACTTCATACAATAACTTATCCTTTCTTGAAGATATCAGGCTGTCGGAGATAAAATTTTCAGACAATAAATCATTACTAATAATCGGCAACATAGCCGATATAAAGAATATATAAAAAATATATGTTTTTATCATCTGCATTTAATTATTGAGGATATGACAATCAACCATAAGAGCATCAGTATCAAATATACTTCATTATACATTCTCTTGACAGATACAATAATAATCATATCCGTTCCAAGAAATTTGAAGCAAACATTGCTCCGATAAATACAGAGACATCAGCTGAGTGTAATATCCTCAAATTGTAAAGATATCATTTTAAATATACTGTTCTTCTTCGTCGTCGTTATAAAAATATTCTTCATTTGTAATATCTTCATACTCGGGCCACAAATCTTCCATGCCCTCTATTAATTCATCGTTATCCTCAAGCTCATAAAGGTTGTCAATTACTTGCAGCGGGCAGCCGCTTCTGTTAGCATAATCAATCAATTCCTCCTTTGTCGCCGGCCAAGGGGCATCTTCAAGAGTCGCAGCCAACTCCGGTGTCCAAAACATATCTTATCCTCTATTTATTTTTAAATTATTGATAAACGATTTTTTGCAAAAATAACAATCTTTTTGACTTAGCAAGCATTTTTTTATTTATTCTCAATAAATAAGGATATGCTATATTTAAGCTATTCGTTGTAATACAAACCGTATTATCGAAAAAAATGTTTTTATATTTTAAATCGTCGTATATATTATATTTAAAAATAATTTGATTTTAATCGAATAAAGTATTATTTTTGTATTCTCTATGGCGGACGTAGCTCAGCAGGTAGAGTACCAGATTGTGGCTCTGGTTGTCGCGGGTTCGAGCCCCGTCGTTCGCCCTGAAAAAGCGATTTCTTAGGAAATCGCTTTTTTTTTTAAGTCAGCAATGAATTCATTGAAATGATAAATAATAATTCTAAGCATTTCAATGAAAGATACTATTTCGCAATAATAAATCTTTCCGAATGGGAGATATTTCCGCTTCTGTAATGAATAATATATACACCGGAATTATACTTGCTTGTATTTAGTTTTAATTTAACCTCGCCGATGTCATTATTCAAAATAATATTTTCAATCTTTTTGCCGTTCATGTCAATAATGTCTAATTCAGTTGTGCCTTTTTCTATTATACCTACAACAATTTCAATTTCGGAAACGGCAGGATTCGGATTTATTGAATTAATACCGGCTTGACCATCGGGATTGAAAAGACGTGTTCCGCCTTCGATACAAATACCAAGCAGGTCAAATCTTCCGTTCTGTGTCATGATGTTTACTATTGCTCCACCGACCGGCTTTATTTCCACAAGCTCGAGGACTGAACTCTCTGCATTACCCAAACCGGCGATGAATTTCAAATCTGTTAAAATATCTTCACCAGAGATTTCGATATTCTCAAGGAATATTTCGGAATAGTTTGCATCAATCTTTACCGGATTGACTCCTATTGGAGAAAGAAGTGTACGATTGTATTTTATTCTGATATCGAAGCCGGTAATCCCTGATTCGATAATATTGCTCATGTTCTTTATACTTATTGGAATATTCACTATTTCTCCAGAATAAGCAAATACATGCGGCAGCTCAATCAATGCACCGGCTGACTCGGTTATTGTAGTAACCATCATATCGAACTTGGCATCGCAGGGTTGAAAATCGAAGTTTAATTGGATTTGCTCTGTACCTATCTCTTCAGGAGTATAATTGATTCCAAGAGATTCACTTTCACCGGTAGGGATAACTATAGGTAACGTTACAGGCAAAAACTCAAAGTTCTGTGGTAATGTCGGCAGCACATCTATATACAAGTCTTTCAATCCCATATTATTTATATTTATAGTGCCGATTGCAGATTTACCTGAATATGTGTGAATAACAATATCATCGGCTGATGCTCTTGGGGCTTGTATTCCGGCTGACAGGTTGACAGTTTGTTCAAAATTACACTTATCATCCTTAATTATCAAGACAGAATTTATGAGCTTTTCATTCATGTCTGGCATCAGGCTTATTTTTACATTGTACTCAGCACCGGGTAAGAGATACAAATTATTTTGATGTATGATGAATCCGTCTGCACCCGAAAGTACTGCTTCGACGGCGACAGAACCGTCGTTCCTTATGACTATACTTGTATCCTTGCCAATTCCGGGACAAACAAAGCCGAGAACATATTCTGTTCTTTCCGCCGACAGATGAACTGATTCTTTATTCCCGTAAATCGGTATTCTGAGCTCCGGCATATTACGAGCATTTGAATTAAGCACAATTTCTGCATTTTTTATTCCAGAACTTTGTGGATTGAATCTTACCATAATTGTTGATGAGTCCCCTTGCGGAATAACATCATTATAAATATTATCAATAGTGAAATCTGATGCATCGTCTCCTTGGATTTCAATACTACTGATTTTCAAATCAT
>JBAYPL010000130.1:0-7724 GCA_041677745.1 Kapaibacterium sp. (SeqCode) | reverse complement strand
TTATTATTTATATTGTAAATACCTGATTCTTCAATAAAGAATTTTTCCTTAAAACCATGATAATCATTTCTAAATGAAGTGTTGCGATACTTCCCGCTTTTAGCATACTCGACGGACTCATTACTTATGTCGCAGGCGGTGATATAGAGTGAATCGGAATTCAAGCCGCTTTCGAGAGCTAACATAGCGGCAGAATAAGGTTCTTCGCCAGTGGAGCATGGTGCGGACAATATACGTAATTTATTGGATGAATTATATTTGAAAGCGTTATCTTTTAAATGGTTCTTGATAAAGTTGAAACATTCCACATCTCGGAAGAACCAAGTTTCAGGTACCTTGATTTCTTCGATAAGTGCAAGTAAAATTGACTTGTCCGTATTAATCTTTACCGTAAAATCGTGTATGTCGTTTATGTTGGAATTTTTCATACAAGAACTTATGGCGCGTGCTATCGAAAGAAGCCCGATTGAGTCAACGTTCAATCCGGTTTCTTGCTCGAGAAGCACAAGTATGTCCTGATAATCATTCATATTTACTATATCGTATTAATCCCTGTAAAAATTGTTGATTTGTCTGAAATAATTTTTTCAGGATTGATTATTTTGACGATTTTTCCATCCATTATAATGGTGTTATCAACATATCCGGCTCCGGACAGCCCCTGCATGACAGGATTTAACTCATTAGAATCAATAAAAACAGTTTCGGTTACCTGTTCGGCTAATAAGCCGAAAGAACATTGTGGTGAGTCAACATCGAACATAATTATACGTGTACTAAGATAATTCCTTGAAGGAATATCCTTGAGAATAATACTTAAATCAATGACCGGGCACACATTACCTCTGTAATTTATCAACCCTTTCAGATATGGCGGACAATCCGGTATAGAGCTGAACTCAACAACAGGAATAATTTCCCTGACTTTGTCAATTTTCAAAGCGTATAAATCATTTCCGGCACGTAAAGTCAATAACAACATTTGAAACCTCAGGAAATAGATTTTAGAGAAAAATTCTGTAATTCATCAGTCAATCCTTTGACAGCATCACTGAGTTTTTCTGTAGCATTATTAAACTCAATAATTGTATTTCTTGTCTGTATGGCAGCAGTATTTAATTGCTGCATGGATTCATGAATTTGTACGGCACTCTCGGACTGCTGTTTCATACCCATATTGACATCGAAGATTTTTTCGGGTAGTTCATTTGTCCTGTCAATAAGTACGCTAATTCTATCAATGATTTCGGCGGTTTTTTCAGTACTTGCTCGTGATTTGTCCATATAACCCGCAATAGTGGCATCACCCTCGGCAACAGCAACCTGCATATCAGTTATCATAGCTTCAATATTCAAGGCTGCTACCGCAGTCTGGTCTGCAAGTCTGCGTATTTCTCTTGCCACTACTGCAAAACCGGTACCGAAGGCGCCTGCACGCTCTGCCTCAATTGAAGCATTCAATGATACGAGATTTGTCTGGTTGGCAACTTTGGTAATAGTAGTTATTACAGAATTAATACCGCTCGCCCTTTCTTTTATAAGCTCTAATTTTTGTGATATATCAGAAGTGGATTCAAATAATTCATTAATGCTTAATTTGATTTCGTTCAAATTATTCAGACCGGTCATTAAGAGACTTGCATTATCGTGAAAACTTTGAGTAAGGTAGTCCATAGTTTGAGCAAGAGCAGATGCTGTTTGAGATATTTCATTGCTTGTTGCATTCACCTGATTGGTGAGAGCAGCTTGTTCTGCAACAGTAGCCTCTATGTCGTGGGCAGAACTTGTGATTTTGAATGTTGTATCAGATACTTGATTAGCTGATTTTGAAACCTGATTTAAGAGTGAAGACAGGTTGAAAGTCATCTTCCTGACTGCTCGGAACATCGTGATGATTTCATCCTTTATTTTCATGTTGTCATCAGTATAATGTTTAAAAACCCCGAGGTTGCTCTCGGAGCTGATAGCGGATACTGCTTTATCAATATTCCCTTCAGCAATCTCTACTGCTATTGAGGTTACGATTCCAAGATGCTTGGAGATTTGTTTAGAGACTATTAAAACTAACATTACGGCAAGTGCAAATGCAGCACCGGAACTGAGTATCGAAACTAAACGTAAATTCTTGTAATGATTGATACGAATGTTTAACAGTGAATCAAGTTCTTGGTGTACTGATTTTCTGAAGTAAATGGAAGAGTTCAGTGCAGAATTCGATAAAATTTTAACATTCTTAAAAATTTCCGCCTCATTGTTCCCTGAACCTGAATACCAGAGCCTTACCGATTTAGTAAATTCAAGTATATTATTGTTAAACTCATCGAAACTTCCGGCAAGATTACCTTTCAGTCCCGGCTTTTCCCCATAATAATTTTTATCTTCTCTGATTGAAGTATTAATTGCCTGATTAATTCTCTCCAAATAATCGAGTTCAATAATTTCGGAAAGCAATCTTACTTTACTGATTTCAAAGTCAGTAACAAAACCTGTTGAATAACTATTTTGAATTATAGCTATGATATTGCCGATATCAATCTGCATTTTAGGCAGTACCAAAGCAGATATATCCATCAAATAGTACGAATCGAGGTCAGGGTCGGCAATCAAACCTGATTCATCTGCTATAAACCTTGTTAGTTTAAGTGAAGCGGAGTAAAATTCATTGAAATATTCTATGTCAGGATTCTTTAAAATGTTATTCCAGAGCTCTTTGAGCTCAATTGGTTTTAGAAAACTGCTGTCTGTATCGTAATTAGCCAGTAGATTTATTTTATTTTTATATATTGACATACTTGAAATAACACCTTCGGAAGATTTCTCTATGGAATCGGCAAGTTTCAATAAATACTGGTCCCCGTAATATTTTTCATAAACCGGATAATCAACGCCTTTTAAAATATGAAGGTTATGATATTCAATAACATCATTGGTCATTTCGACAAGCTCTGAAAGTGCATTATTACCTTTTATTTCTGATTGAGCCTTTCCGATATCTTTGTCAAAAGACAACATTACATAGTAAAACAGGACACTTATCGGTATAACAAAGACAACTGTCGTTAAAATTAATTTAAAAGAAATTTTTATATTTTTAAACATATTTTCTCCTCAACGACCGATTTTAAATTTGGAAACTTCCGACTGCAAGCCTCTGACGGCATCATTCAGCTGCTCAGTTGCTCGCTTAAATTCAGTAAGAGATTCCTTGGTTTGTTCAGCCGCTTGCGACAACTGATTCATCGCTTCGCTAATTTGGCCCGCGCTGTAAGTCTGAGTGTGCATATTTGTTGTTACTGTCTCGAACTCCGGCATCAAATCTCTGACCTTATCAATTATATCATTAAGATTATCAATACTCACTGAAACGACAGAGCTGTTATTCTTGACCTCCTGACCGAACTTGTCCACTTCCATGACACCCGATGAAACTGAGCTTTGCATCTCTCTGACCATGTATTCTATGTCCTTAGTAGCAATAGCCGTCTGGTCAGCGAGTCTGCTTATCTCGCGAGCTACGACAGAGAATCCTTTGCCGAATTCCCCGGCTTTCTCAGCTTCAATAGCGGCATTTAATGATAGGAGGTTAGTTTGTTCGGAGATTTTGTTGATAGTTGTTACTATTGCTGAGATTTTGCCTGCTTTGTCATTAATTATTGATAATTTTGAAGAAATCAGCATCGTAGCTTTAGTCAAATCATTCATTGCTTTATCCATTACCATAAGGTTGTCCTTGCCTTTCAATGCTGTATTAGCAGTGAGCTCGACCTGATTGCTTACTTCGGACATTCTGCCGGACAACTGCTTGGATACTTTGGTGATTTCATTAGAAGTAGCATTTACCTCGCGTGTAGATGCTGCTTGTTCGGCTATTGTTGCTTCGAGTTCTCTTGCGGAAGCGGCAATCTGAGTAGCTGAAGTCGTAACTTGAATACCGGATTTATGTACCTGTCCAATCAGTGAATCTAAATTTGCAGCCATAGCAGAGAATGAATTGAATAAGAGTGCTGCATCATCTTTGGTTTGAGCACTCTTGCTTATTTTCAATGATGATTGGAACTTATTCAGAAATTCCTTTGCAGTAGTGATATTACCCTCTGCTATCTTGGAAGCTACTCTGTTCAGTATTGTCAATGGTTTAGTAAGACGTCCGCCTAATAAGAAAGTAGCCGCTATCACAAATAATAATACACCAACACCGGTGATAATTTGTTTTAATTGTAAATCCGCAAAATGGCTCTCCATTTCTTTTTTTGCTTGCAAGAAATCTTTTTCTGGAACTACTGCACCTATAATCCAGTTCCATTTTTTAAAATACATCATTGAGCTCATGTATTCTGCAGATTCTTGATTTTTATTATAACGAGTAAATCTGAAATTCAATAGCTCCTTCTCGTCTAAACTTGTAATATCTTCTACTTTTTTGGAAAATATACTGTTTCCGTCAATATCTTTAAATTCAGCAATATCAATCCCGTCATCGCTGCCTCCGTTCGACCAGATGAATTTATTCTTATGTGGAGGAGCTGCACCAATTATATAGATATACCCTTCTTTGCCTACATTCATGTTCATCAGAACTTGCTTCAAAGTGCTCAATGAACTCAATTGCTCACCTACATATATCATCCCTGCAACCTCGCCTCGGCTGTCATAAAAAGGCTCATAGCTTGATACATACCAGTCATTAACTACAAAGGCAATACCCTCATATATTTTACCATTGAGTATTGTATTGATGACAGGGTTGCTTTCTCCGTTAGGGTTTACGGCGGGTATGAATGTGCCGATAGCTCGTTGCCCCTTAGCGGTAGGGACTGATGTAGCTATACGCAACATATCTCCGTCACGATTTATTCTTTGGAATAAAGTAACTGTACCGCCTGTTAATTTGGTTATTTTGTCAACTAATTCGGAATTCTCTGTGAATTCGTGGGTTTTACCTATCCACTTCCCATTAAATAATGCTTTTGGCAATTCAAGCTCGACAGTTTCGCCGGAGAATTGATTTTTTGCTGTCCATTGTATCATCTCGCCGGTGAAGTGCAAGCCTCCGCCGGACTCAAACTCCGTCCTTAGCAAGTTCAAGGCTACATCATTCTTCAAGGTAAACAATTCGTGAGAGTTCTCGCAGATACTATATGCATCTTTGGTAACTTGTTCTATATTTGAGAAGGCAAGGCTTGCAAGTTCTTCGCCTGACTTGGATACCATCACCTTCTGAATTGACATTGTAATGTAAAGTATAATCAATACCGGCAGCAGTGCTGCCATGATTGTCATTATAATTACTTTAGCTCTTATCGAGAAATCCACTACATTTCTCCGAAAAAATTTTCAAATTTACACAATTAACTTATTGCAAAAACTAAGCCGAAAAGATAAAATTGTAAAATTATTTCAAATACGGTAATTTAAGTTCGAGATTGCTAATGGAATCTTGTTAGTTGAATATGCTATGAAATGGGACAACAGAATTGTAGAGAACAAACATGCTTGTTCTCTCAATATAAGGAAATATACAGTAGAAATTGTTTTAAATTAAAAGAATATCCAATTTTTTTAAAAACTCGTATGTCTGCAATTGAACAGTACTAATTAGCATAACAGAAAATGATTAAATTTATATGTCAGACTTTATAAATACGCTCACTAAATGCAATATTTGTATTGACAGTAAAAATATACTTTTATTCCAAATATCTTGGTGGATAATGCGATATAACAAGATAAGATGTTTCTAATAATTAATAACTTTATTTAACTCAAGTATTGGCAAGGTAAACTTGAAATATGAGTATCAGTATTACAAAGTAAAATATCAACAATTTAAGGTCAAATTATGAATAAAGAAATAATGCTCCAACAGTTGGAACAAAGCAAAACCGACTGTGAAAGAATTCTAAATAATATAAATCCGGAAAACTCTGCCTTTCGCTTATGTGAAGAAACTGCATCAGTTGGAATTATTTATCGTCATATCGGTGAATCAATCCAATTGATAGCTCAATTCTTTGGATATCAAACAAGTGTTGAGGGCACAACTATGGGACAATCAGACACAGGAACAAATTATGACTTGAAAGTAAGCAGGGAAATTTTTGAGCAAGGATACAAAATTCTTGAAAAATTAGTGAAAGAAAGGTCCGAAGACGATTGGTTAGAAGAAATTGAAACTGCTTGGTTTGGAAGAATTTCAAGAATAAAACTTTATTCACTAACTCTTTTTCACAATGCTCAACATTGCGGACAAATCGCTTCAGCATTGCTGAAAGGGAAGACATTTTAAATATTCTGAATTATGGGAGCACAAGACTTTCAACTCATACTTCTAAGCGAGCGAACCCATTAACGGCTGACTTCAAGATAATAATGAATAATAAAACAGAAATATTATGTCCATAAACAATAAATACGAACTCAATGCTATGAAATTGGTAAGCGACGCAGTTGCTTACACTTTAAAAGAAATGATGAATTTCGCAAAACCGGGAATTTCAACCAAACAATTGGACGACTTCGGTGCTGAAATTCTCAAAGATTTTGGAGCAAATTCAGCTCCGTATATAACATATAATTTCCCGGGTTGGACATGCATAAGTGTGGGAAATGAATTTTGCCATGGAATACCGTCGAAGAATAGGATACTACGAGAAGGAGAGCTCGTTAATATTGACGTATCAGCCGAGCTCAATGGGTTTTGGTCTGATAATGGTGCTTCATTTGTGATTGGTAAAGACAAATACGGTCATCAAAAGCTTGTCAATGCTTCCAAAGAAATCTTGAGGAAAGCTGTTTCGTATATCAAAGATGGTGTTAGAATTTCAGATATTGGAGGTCTAATCGAATATGAGGCAAAATTACGCGGATATAAAGTAATTAAAAATCTTACAGGACACGGAGTAGGTAGAAGTTTACACGAAGAGCCGTCAGAAATTGCTAATTACAAAGACAGATTTAACTTTACTCGCTTTAAGAAAAATTCTGTCGTTGCTATCGAGACTTTTATTTCAACACGCTCAAACTATGCAGTCACTTTGGATGATGGATGGACTATGTCAGGAAATAAAGGCGGACATATGGCACAACACGAACATACTATTGTTGTTACAGACGATAAACCGATTATACTTACTGCAAAGAATGAAATTTGGTGACAAGAGATGTAAGTTCTATGAGAAAACTAACAAAAGAGTAAAATTTTGTCAAATATAAAATGATACGAAATACTTACAAAAAATATTATTATAAATGCAAACCTGAAAATTGAATATCTCAAATCCTACTTATATTAGCGATTTGTAAAATTATTGACATAAATATGTTTCATTAAATTAATTATTATTCTATATGAGAGAATTATCACTATTTATTGCGACAAGTTTAGACGGATATATCGCAAAACCAAACGATGACTTAAGTTTTCTGAAACTGGTCGAGCAAGAAGGTGAAGACTATGGATATGCAGAGTTCACGTCAAATATTGATACCATAATTATCGGCAGAAAGACCTATGACTATGTACACAAAGAACTCGGTACATCTCACTACGACACAGGGCAAAGAGATGTGTATGTCATTACTAGAACTCCAAGACCTAATATAGGTCGAATTGTATTTTATACAGGAGAATTGACTGAATTAATCAAAAACCTTAAATCAGTTCAAGGCAAAAATATTTATTGTGACGGTGGTGCCGAAATTATCAATGAACTATTGAAGCTCGA
>JBAYPL010000129.1:0-7752 GCA_041677745.1 Kapaibacterium sp. (SeqCode) | reverse complement strand
ATCAAGGTACATGGTCAATTAGTCAAAATGGAAGATATTGACTTTGAAAATCAATTCACGGTTTATTCAGACGACCAGATTGAAGCAAGGTATATATTATCTACAAGTCTCATGCAAAGAATACTTGATTTTAAGAAGAAAGCAGGTTCCGATATAATGATGGCTTTTAAAGATTCTCGGATATATATGGCAATTCCTAAACAGGGATTACTGTTTGAACCAAAAATTTTCGGAAAGCTGATAGCTGAAGAAACATTGCGGAAATATTACGAAGATATGGCAATTGCCATATCTTCGGTTGAAGAGTTAAACCTCAATTTAAGGATATGGGGTAAAGAATAAATGAACTAACTATCTGAATCTGCAAGTACATCCTTGCGTTTCCCTTGAAAAAGCGAAAACTTATTGAAATTACACTTTATTGCACCATTTAAGATATTTGTTTTTTTATCCGGTTTTAGACCAATTGATTTTTCTGCAATACCTTTTGGCAGTAAAATCCAAGCTTCAAATCTCGGAAAATCGAACTTCAGTTTGTTGCCGATTTTTTTATACAGTTCACCGATTTTATTTTCTTGAATCCTCTCACCATAGGGAGGATTTAAGATTATAAGACCGGGGTCTCCTTTTGGATATAAATCGAAAAAGTCAGCGTTCGAGATTTTTACTCTGCTTCTCATACGAGGATTACGCATATTCAACTTAGTCACAGCAACAGCTTTCCCTTCAATATCCGAAGTGTAAAAATCTACATCTACCTGCTTTTCCTTTTCAATGCTTTGCCTGACGAGGCTATTCCAGAGTTCATTATCATAATTTTCCCAATTCATGAAACTGAATTTTGCCGATTTCCCGGGCGCCTCACCACATGCTATTCCAAAAGCCTCGCTTGTAAATGTTCCTGAACCACACATAGGATCATAAAAAGCTGTCTCACCTTTCCAATTTGCAATCTTTAACAATCCGGCAGCCAAGACCTCGTTTAGTGGTGCATCAGTTTGTGCTTGCCTATAACCTCTTTTGTGAAGTGAATGTCCTGAAGAATCCAGTGATATATTACAATCGTTCTTAAATATATGAACATTTATCACAATGTCCGGATTTACCCGGTCCACACTTGGTCTCGCACCAGTTTCCATTCGAATTCTGTCAACGATTGCATCTTTGGTTTTTAAAGCAACAAAATTCCCATGATTGAATGGAGAAGAATTGATAGAGCTGTCAATTGCAAAAGTTTGATCATTTCTTATAATTTTATGCCAATCGTATGCAATTACTTTTTGGTACAAGTCTTCTGCATCTCTAACTTGAAATCTATGTATCGGTAGAAGAACCCTCAGTGCAGTCCTCAAATGCAAATTGGAGGAATACAACAACTTCATGTTCCCATCGAACCTGACAGCTCGTTTTATTATCTCGATTTTGTTGGCACCTAAGTACACTAACTCATCAGCCAAAACAGTTTCCAAGCCTTCAACTGTTTTGACTATAATATTAAAATTATTGGAGAGATTTTTCAAATTTATTTCTTTTTGATTAATTTATATATATTATTATTGACTCTGACAGTGTAAAATCCCGCAGTTAAATCATTGATATTTATATGATTATTCCCAACATTCAGTTGTATTCTTCTTACAATGACTCCAAATATATCGTAAATAACAGCCTCTTGCTGAAAGTCATATTCGGAATCTATTGCAATAGTCAACTCATCATAAGCAGGATTAGGATATATGTCAGATATAAATTGGGAATTCTGTGTATCAACAGAACTTTCAATACCACATTCAACATAACCATTTTCTGCCTGAACCAGATAAGCTCTCGCTTCGTCGCCTGATGATACCCGGATTGCCCAATAAGGTTCGACGAGCAAATCATCAGATTGATTGACTCCGGCGAATAAAGCTACAAAAGTCATGTCCATAGGTTTATTCTCATTGTAGAAATGAGCAAAATCAGATTGTTCCAGCAACTTAGACACCATAACATCACTGTCCATCCATTCAAAGTCACCTACAAAAACATTCTCATCAAGTTCAAACTCTATTGAATCCATTCCAAAGTTCGGCATAGGGAAGGTCAGGAAATCTCCTACTATCGGCTTTACAATGAATACACCTGAAGACTTATCTATGTCTTGAATGTCACAAAAGAAAAATAACCAACCGGTTGCTGTTCCATTTTCAATATCGAAATCTATTGGAATCTCCAACATACCAAATTGAAAAGTTTGCTTCAAAGTGCCGATAAATTGTAACTTCGGCTCTGAGAAACCTTGTTCAACCCTCATATATTCCTCGGCTGTATCGAAAGCAGCTTTTGCTTTAAAGTGCGTTACAAGCTGAGACTGTGCACTTATGCTGAAAAATAAGAAAAGAATAGCCAATATTTTTACAAAATTAGTCATAATCTAAAAATAAATTAATGTAAATAATAAACAGTACTACGTTTGAACATTGAAATAGTTTTCAAGGTTAACAAATAATTTATAACTTATTATTAAAAGTATTAAGAAAAAATAATCAGTTATAATTGAAAATACAACAAATTATTGATATATTGCATAGATAAATTTTGCAATTTTAATTTTTTTTTAACTATGGTGATTGAATGAGGTCAATAAGAAACTTGTATCTGTTACTTTTCATGCTAATACTTACGGTAAATGAATCAGATGCCTGCACAAACTTCCTTGTAACAAAGGGTGCGTCAACAGACGGCTCAACAATGATAACTTATAATGCCGACGCCGGTGGTTTTATGGAACCTTTGGTTTACCTGCCGGCTCAGAAATACGCTCCAAATGATTCTCTTGAAGTCTATGACTGGGACACAGGAAAATTTTTGGGTAAAATTAAACAAGCAACGGAAACCTTTCTTGTGACTGGAAATATTAATGAGTATCAGGTTTCAATAGGAGAAACAACATTTACAGGAAGGACGGAGCTACAAGACACAAACGGTATAATGGATTACGGAAGTCTGATTAGAATAACTTTACAAAGAGCCAAAACAGCAAGAGAAGCAATTCAGATTATAGGTAATTTAGTTAGTGAATACGGCTACTATTCAACTGGCGAGTCTTTTTCGATTGCTGACCCAAATGAAGTTTGGATAATGGAACTTATCGGTAAAGGTGGAATTGAGAAAGGTGCTGTGTGGGTTGCTGTCAAAATTCCGGACGGATACATAGCTGCTCATGCAAATCAAGCAAGAATCAGAAATTTCCCTTTAAACGAGCCTGATAATTGCATTTATTCAAAGGATGTTATTTCATTTGCAAAGCAACAAGGATATTATAACCCTGATACCGATGGTGAATTTTCTTTTGTTGATGCATACTGCCCACTTGACCCGACAGGATTACTGTTTTGTGAAGGCAGGGTTTGGAGCTTATTCAACAATGCAGCACCTTCTCTGAACTTATCAACCGACTACTGGCGATGTGTTCAGGATGCAGAACCATATCCATTATATATAAAACCGGATAAGAAACTTTCAGTAGCGGATGTGTTTGATTTATTCAGAGACCATTTTGACGGTACTGAATTTGATTTAAAGAAAGGAATGGGGTCGGCTCCTTTCGGCAACCCGTCGAGATGGAAACCATTGACATTTAAAATTGACGGAGATACTACTCAGTATGCTTGGGAAAGACCAATTTCAACTCAACAGACTGCATTTTCTTTCGTATCGCAGATGCGTTCTTGGCTCCCGCGTGAAATAGGAGGAATTTTCTGGTATGGCGTGGATGACAACTATACGAATGTATATGTTCCGATTTACTGTTCTAATCTCGAGCCTCCACCTTCCTCACAGGGATATTCAATCAAGGATTTTAGCTTGAATTCGGCTTTTTGGGTGTTCAATCTTGTGGCAAACTTAGCTTATACCAAATATGATTACGCGATTATTGATATACAGAAAGTGCAAAAGGAACTAGAGGACAAGTTCTTTGCATTCCAACCGGCTGTTGAAATGGCTGCTTCAGAGATTTATAAAAAAGATAGAAATCTTGCTGTAAGATATCTGACAGACTATTCAAACAGTCAATTCGAGCAAACTGTTGATGCTTGGCGACAGCTTTGGGAGGACTTGGTTGTTAAATATAATGACGGTTACATTAATGATGTGAATAAAGCTGGTGGCAGACATCCCAAAGGGGTTGGCTATGGCAATGAATATTTAAAACATGTCATTAAAGAAAGACCCGGATACTATGATGTGAAATGGAGAAAAAAATAATTTATTTTTTCTAAGTTGCTGAATTATATTAACATCATACTTTTTCATAATTATATGTCATGATTTTTCATGTGTAAAAAGAAAGCTGTTACTCGTATTTCTCTTAATGATTCTTACTTATCACGGAGCAAATACCAGGGACAGCTTTTTTTATTCCTTGTCAATTATTAATGTAACCGGACCATCGTTTGTTAGGGTTACTTCCATCATAGCTCCAAATTCGCCTGACTGGATATTCAAACCGGAACGTTTTAGGTTCTCAATCATATATTGATATAATGTAGCTGCCAAATCGGGTCTTCCTGCGTTTGAGAAATTCGGACGATTACCTTTATCTGCGTTCCCATATAATGTAAAGTTAGATACTATAAGCATTTCACCGGAAATATCAATTAATGAAAGGTTCATTTTGCCCTTATCATCAGAAAAAATTCTTAGATTCAGCAACTTTTCACACATCTTGATTACAGTGTTCTCATCATCGTTATCACTAAATCCGACTAATACCAGCAAACCTTGATTGATATTACCGACTACATCCGACTTTATCTTAACATGTGCATTTAAAACTCTTTGTATGATAACTCGCATTTTTTCTTCTTAAAATTGGATTACAATCGTCTCTACAAAAATACTTATATTTTTCAATAAAAAGATTATGGCAATTTACAAAATATCTGAATTACCTAAAAGTGTCATCGAGGATACGGATTCAATTGAAATCTTGAAGCCCGACAGCTTAAGAAAATTGAATATCCCATTGTTCCTTGATTCCGTACCGGCGGGATTTCCATCTCCGGCTGATGATTATCTGGAATCCAAGCTGGATTTAAATGATTTGCTCATACGAAATCCTGCTTCAACTTTCTTTGTAAGAGTTACGGGTGACTCAATGGTAAATGCCGGTATAAGTTCTGAGGACATACTCGTAGTTGACCGTTCACTTGAGCCTAAAGACGGAAGTGTTGTCATAGCTGTTGTGGACGGTGAATTGACAGTTAAGCGTCTAAGTTACAAAAACGGTCAAGTTTATCTCATACCTGAAAATGATATTTACAGCCAAATTGAAATTACGGAAGCAATGAATTTCGAAGTTTGGGGAGTAGTTAGAGCCGTAATTCATGACATGGTTTAATAAGGATTAATAATGAACAATATCACTGAAAATTTAGTAGAAAAAGAATTCGATGTTATTTACCAAACTTATAAAAGGTTACCTATAGTCATAGATAGAGCCGAAGCTTGTAGAATCTATGATACTCAGGGTGAGGTTTACCTTGATTTCTTGAGTGGCATTGCAGTAAACGCGCTCGGTCACAGTCATCCTAACATAATTCGGGCAGTCGAAGAGCAAATTAGAAAGTATATGCATGTGTCTAATTATTTCTATCAGAAGCCTCAAATTGACTTAGCAGAAAAACTAATAAAACACAGTGGACTAAAAAAGGTATTTTTCAGTAATTCTGGAACTGAAGCCATCGAAGGCGCTGTTAAGTTAGTAAGAAAATGGGGAAATCAAAACGGGAAAAATAAAATAATTGCATTCTCCGGTGGATTCCACGGCAGGACTTATGGAGCTTTATCTATTATGGATAAACCTCAATATAAAGACTTTATGGGACCCTTTCTACCTGATACCGAGATACTGCCCTATAATGATATTACTACACTGATGGAAAGAATTAATTCAGATATAGCAGCAGTATTTATAGAGTATGTTCAAGGTGAGGGAGGAGTGTCGGAGCCGGAACATGAATTTAATTGTTTGCTCAACGAATTACATCAGCAACATGGCTTTCTGCTTGTCGCCGATGAGGTGCAGACAGGATTTGGCAGGACTGGTAAGTTCTTTGGTTTTGAACATTTCAATGCAAAGCCCGACATCATCACTATTGCTAAAGGTATGGGTGGAGGTTTACCGCTTGGTGGCATTATTGCCGGAGAAAGAACTGAAAACATCTGGGCAAAGGGAAATCACGGTTCGACTTACGGGGGTAACGCAGTAGCTTGCAGTACGGGTTTGGTAGTAGTCGAGATGCTTGAGCAGGGGCTGTTGGAGCATGTAGTCGAGATAGGTAATTACTTCGAGGATGAATTGAAAAAATGTGCCGATAAATTCCCGAAACTCATTAATAATGTACGGGGTAGAGGGCTTATGCGTGGTTTATTGCTTAGTTTTGATGCACAAATTCTTGTAAATGAGTTACTACAACGACGAGTTATTGCAAATGCTGCTTCCGGCAATGTTCTGCGGATTGTCCCGCCACTTATAGTCGGAATGCAAGAAATTGATGAATTTATGACAAAATTGTCCGATGCATTGACTAAATTGTCCGATTGATGTGATTTATTCTTGAAATAACATATTTTTCTTAGATACATTTGTAGGCATATAGAAATTTTATATGCACTTCAATAATTTGTAAACTTGGAATTATTGGTGAATTGGTTTTTTAAAAATTCAATTATAATATTGCTTTTTACATATTCAAAAAAATCAGTTTTTCAAGGAATAATTTGTACTTTTGTTATTTTAAATTAAGTGAATGTTATTATACGAAGAAAAAATATACTGTTAATATTATTAATCACACTCGTTTCAATTGTCGAGCCGAGGAGTGAAGATACAAATCATATGCGAATGGTAGATTCTTTACTTTTGGTGCTAAATAATAATTTCAATATAAATATTTCAAGTGTTGACAGTATCAGTCATGAAGTGATGAGAACTGCCAAATTATTAAAAAATGACAGCCTGATTGCGGAATTACATTTTATAATCGGACAACGATTACATAGTCGAGGAGAATACCCGAAATCTTATAATAATTTTATGCAGGCTCTCCAAATATTTGAAAGGAAGAATGATTTCTATAATACAGCCAAGGTTTATAGAATGCTTGGAGAAAGCAACAGAGCAACGAATAATTTCGAACTGGCAACAAAATTCTTGGATAAGTCAATCGAGATATTTTTAAAACTCAATGACAGCACTATGCTTGCATCAACTTATAACAGGAAAGCTGCGGTTTATTATGAGTATTTTAAGATTGATAGTATGCTGAAGTATATCAGATTGTCTAATGATATGATAGATACCTCAAGTAGTAATATTAGGATTATGTCCAATAATTTCAATATACTTGGTGCATATTACATGAGAGAAGGTTCTTTTAATGAAGCTCTACATAATTACCGGAAAGCAGAAAATATTTTAAGTAAAATTGATTCAGACGATGATAGATCCAATCTACTTATAAACATGTCAATATTATATACAAGGCTTGGTCAATATGAAAAAGCTGTTGAAATTGCTCTCATCGCATATCGTAATGCGCTTGAGTCCGGAATATCGGCTTACCTGATAGGTAGCAGTGACGCATTATCGGTTAGTTATGAACGACTTGGCAAATATGATTCCGCATATTTTTATAAGAATATATGTATGCTTAAGAAAGAAGAAATTCTCGGTGCCAAAAACACCCAGCATTTATTAAATGT
>JBAYPL010000128.1:0-7841 GCA_041677745.1 Kapaibacterium sp. (SeqCode) | reverse complement strand
GAGCGATAAACTTTTGGCTTCGTTGCTTAGAGAAAATAAGAATATCGGCAGTAAAGAAAGAAGATTTATTTCGGAGACAATTTTTACCGTTATGCGCAACCTTACTTTCATCAGCAACTCTTCAAAGAACATCTTTCCACAATTATTTTTCGATAACTTCAGGAACGAATTCCTTTACGTTCTCTCACTTTTGCTTTTGTCCGATGATGACCGTCTTTCCTGGGCTTATCATCCGAAACAATTACTCTCAAAAATCTATCCTAACAAGGATTTTCAAGTTGTAGATTTTATATTGGAAATCTTTAACCATAAAAACTTTTTGACGTTGGAATATAGAACAAATTGGATTTCAAATGCTGCTACAAGCTCAAAAAGTTTATCAATAAATTACTTAGAAAATAAATATATTGATGATATTTCTTCTATTTCGGAAATTCTTTCATGCCCGAAGTGGATTCTTGATCATGTTGTCGAACAAGGTGTTTCACCTTCAAAGTTTGCAGAATCATTAACTGTGCCCGCAAATATCTGCCTCAGAGCCTCTGACCCGAGCATTTATAAGCATCTGGAAAATATGTTAGATGGACACGGGATTGTTTACAGTAAGTCGAACATGCTTCCGGGATGCTATATCCTCGCACAAAGAGCAAAAATTGATAATTCTGAGGAATACAGAAAAGGTTTTTTTGAATTTCAAGATGAAGGAAGCCAGCTGATTGGACTTGCTCTGTCACCAAACGGCAAATGTACAATTCTGGATGCCTGTGCCGGAGCCGGAGGTAAAACTTTGCAGATTGCATCTCTATGTCCGGAGGCTGATGAAATAGTTGCTTCGGATGTTGAATATCTCAGAATAAAGGAATTCTCTGTCAGACTAAGAAGATACAGGCATGAAAATATAGCGATTAAACATGCTAAGTCTATGAATTATGAACACTTGGACAATGTGTTTCAAGGTAGAATGTTTGATTATGTTTTGATTGATGCACCATGCACCGGACTTGGCACTGCACGAAGAGACCCACTGAAAAAATTCCGAGTTTCAGAAAAATTAGCCGAAAAAATGCACCTTAGACAAGTCGAAATATTAGACATGTATTCAAAATTTGTTAAACCCGGCGGAATATTAGTATATGCTACATGTTCTGTTTTAATGCATGAAAATCAGAATACCGTTTCTAAATTTCTTGAATCAAATCCGGCATTTGAACCTGACAGGTTAAAACCTGTTTTCGAACTGCATGGAGTCTATCCTGAAGGATTAAGCGATGATGCGTACTGCTTAACACTCTTTCCGCATATACACGGTACTGACGGATTTTTCATGGCACGTATGAAAAAGCGTGATTAAACGTTTATGTATTTATTGCATTTAAACATATTTAACTGATATAATGATTGATACATTGATATTTGATTTCGGCGGCGTTCTTTATGATATAGATTATTTTGCTGCAACAAGGGCTTTTGCAAACCTGTCACTAAACCCTTACAAGCTGTTGCAACTTGATAGAGCCGGAATTTTTAACCTTCCGTCCGAATTCGAAAAAGGAAATGCAGAAGAAGATGATTTCAGAAATTATCTAAGAAAAGAGTATGAGATAATCGCTTCGGACGAGGAGCTGGATAAGGCTTGGAATGCTATGCTTTTGGGACTGAAAGATGATGCCGTCAGCTTTGTAAATTCTATAAATAATTCATACAAGACAGCATTATTAAGCAATACTAATTCTATTCATTATCGTAAATTTTTCCCTGAAACTGAAGAATTAATGTCTTTGTTTGATATAAAAATATTCTCATATATGACAGGTATGAGAAAACCTGATGTTGAAATTTATGATTATACCTTGAAAAAAATCGGCTCAGATGCGGAAAACTGCATATTTATTGATGATTCTATAATAAATTTGGAAGGTGCTAAAGCCATCGGTATGAGGACTTTCCTGTTCGAGCCTTCACATAATTTGTCAGACATATTACACAGTATTTAACTTTTTACACACAATTTAAGATGATAAAATTACAAGATGTTTCATTTATAGTTACCGATGTAGAAACAACCGGATCTAATGCAATCAAAAACCGGATTACTGAAATTGCTTGCGTAACAATGAGAGACGGTGAAATAATCAATGAGTTTTCTACTCTTTTGAATCCTTATCAGACCATTCCGCCGTTTGTATCAAGAATGACAGGAATCACTCAGAGTATGGTTTTATCAGCTCCTGATGAATTCGAAATCATTGATGCAGTCAAATCGCTTTTCGATGTTAATAATCCGGTTTTTGCAGCACATAACGTCAATTTTGATTTTGCTTTTGTAAAATCCTTCTTCAAACGGGGATTCATGAACTTTGATTATCCGCAACTTTGTACTTTGAAGCTCGCAAGAAAGGTGCTCCCCGGAAATTTGAAAAAAAACGTCGGTGACCTTTCTGCATATTTCGGCATCCGAATGAACAACAGGCACAGAGCACTTATTGATGCCCGCTCTACAGCAATTATCTTGTCAGAATTGTTGTATATAATTCGGACGGAGCATAAAGTAAATACTTTACAGGAATTATTGCAGTTTCAGAATAAGTCGGTGATGAATTACAAGGTACCTAAGGATATATGTCAAAGATTTCAGCCGGATTTGGATAATGTGCCGTTTTCGCCGGGGATATTCAAATTTTACGATAAACATGACAATTGCATTTATTGGGATTATTCTTTCAATCTTAATACTAAACTTCATTTGTTTTTCGAGACAGGATATATTGCTTCAAAATATTTATATGAACTATCAGCAAAGATTGATAAAATAGTCTGGGAAGAATATGACTCCGAACTATCAATGCTTTTACAACGCAACAAAATCATCAACAAGGCTCAAAGTCAAACAATCAGCTTGTTTAATGACTCCTCAACTAATGATAGTTGTAATCATGATAGCAGTTTTATATTTATGCAACCACAACAAAATCATGAACGAGCAGTTAACTTTTATTTCTTTTGCAGAGGCACTTTTTTCAATCATGTAATTTTAGGAACCAAAGCTTATACTGATAAGGTTTCAGAAATATTACTACAAATGAATCAAACTGGTCAGGATATTAGCTTTGATTCAGAAGACTATAAAGTCATTCAAAAATGGTTACAAATGCAAAATGACACAGGGATGATTATTGATATTACTGATAAATCTATGGATATAATCTTAGAAGAGATTGATGAGCTCGTTGTTGAATGGTTCTACAGCCATGCCGATGAATATGAATTACGGTAATTCTACCAATTATTTTTTCAAAATCGTATCTGAAACCTGACACTTGGTATGGGTATCGGTGTCGAGCTTAGTGATAATGAAAGATTATCGTCAATTTGGAAATCATACAAATGAGCACCTACATAGGCATCAACAGCAGATATAATATATACAGCCAAAAGATAGAACCCGCTCATATCACGATTATCCCTGTAATACTCACGATATACCTTAGTCATACGATAATTTGGGTCATCGAGTTGCATTCCATCAAGTTTATCTGCATAATCAACATATTTTGAATGATTGTCTATTAGTAAATAAATCAATGTACCTGCAGCAACTGTAAAGACAGGAGCTTTCCAATAACTTTCCACATAGTACTGTCCCCAGCCCGGAAGAACGAGTGAACGCCATATTGCACCGCTTGGAGATTTGCTCATTTTATAACTTTTATTTACTTCTGTTTTGCTTGAATCACTTTCCGCTTTTAAAAGCATTGTATTGGAATTAAAAAACACAAATAAAACAAGGGCGACAGCGGTCATCCTAATCAATTTTTTATACCTACTTATCGTATCTTGAAAATGTATCTGCAAATATGCCGGAAGCTCCGTAAAGAATTTGAGGAACTCCGACATATCTGTATTTTTATTTGTTCTGTACTCCAACATTGAGAATTTATTATTCTTAAACAAGAGCAATTGCTTCGATTTCAATAAGAACATCCTTTGGCAGCCTTGATACCTGATAAGCAGCTCTTGCCGGCTTGCTTTGTGCAAAGTACTCATTATATACTTCATTCATGACAGCAAAGTCGTTCATATCTTGCATAAGAACAGTAGTTTTAACCACATTATCTAAACTGCTCCCTTCAGATTCGAGTATGGCACGAATATTTTTTATTGCTTGATGAGTCTGACTTATTATGTCATCACCTGCTAACTTACCATCACCCGTAAATGGGATTTGCCCCGAAACAAAGATGAAACTTCCTTGCGCTTTTACAGCCTGTGAGTATGGTCCTATCGGAGCAGGAGCATTTTCAGTAAAAATTGTTTTTTTCATTTCAATTATCCTTAAATTTATTATTTATATAAAATCTTGAATTTATGCAAATGACGACTTACCGAGTACAGCCGCACCTACAATTCCTGTATCTGACGAAAAAAGAGCCGGTTTAACTTCAATCAATGTGGAAAGTGACGGTAAACATCGCTTTTTTATGGTTTTTTTCATGAATGATAATAATATATTAGATTTTGATATTCCGCCACCGATAATAAAATTCGACATGTCGAGCAAGTTGGCAGAAGAAGCAAGGGCAGTGCCCATCAATTCGCCGGTATGTCTCAACGCTTCAATAGCGGCTTCATCATTATGTTCTGCAGCCTCTGAAATATCCGACACGTCAAATTCTTCCAGTCTAACAAGTGAGGAATTAGGATAATGCTTTAATATTTGTTGTGTATATCTTAATATTCCTTCTCTTCCTGCTAAAACTTCTACAGTACCGGCTCGGTAAGCTCTGTCATCATATAGATTATTTTTATAGTCAATTATGACATGTCCTATTTCTCCGGCTCCGCCACCGCTTCCACGAAACAATTTTCCGTTTGCAACAATTGCCCCACCGATTCCGGTGCCGAGTGTAACATAGACAAAATTTTTCAATCCTTTACCTGAACCGAGATGTAACTCGGCAAGAGCCGCAGTATTAGCATCATTATCAACGGCAAGAGGCTTGTCAATGAACTGACTTAGTTCATACTTGAACGGATAATCATTTAGCCCGTTAAGATTCGGAGTTACAATAATTACTCCTTCATCATTTACCACACCCGGGACGCCGCATCCTATTGACTTAATATCAGGGAATTCAGATTTGATTTCATTCCAAAGACGATTTAACTCTCCCAACAAGTATCTTGGAAAATCTTTACTTTTAGTATTGGCTCCGAATACGATATTAGATTTTTTAATAACATTAAATTCCTCGTCAAACACGCCGAACTTTATTGATGTACCTCCAATATCAATTCCGAGAACCACTATTTGTCCTCACGCGGCAGATAATAGACTTCTTCGTTTTTACGCTTCATACCGTATTTTTCACGTGCAATTCTTTCTATTGTAGCAGGGTCGCTTTTCAACAATTCGATTTCATTTTTAAGGGAGTCACTTAATTTGATTTTTTCACTTATTTCACGATTGAGTGTAATACGCTTATACTCAAGAGTAAATCTGTTGAGCAAGCCGTAGCCGGAGAAAATAACGAGGGCAAAAAAAATCATAATAATCGAAACGCCGATAATGATTATTCGGCGTTTCGGATTTTTTACGATATTTAATAAGTCCGGCATAAAAAAAATCAGGCAAATGAGCTTAAGAACTTAACAAACTCATCCATCTGTTCCTTAGTTCTCTTTTCAGTAACTGCAACAAGCAAGGTAGGAATGCCGTTATTTTCCTTAGTCAGGTCAATTCCTGCAATAAAACCGTTTTCCAATGCCCTTTTTCTAATTTGTTCTACATCAACAGGTGTAATAACTGCAAATTCATTGAAAAATGGTTTGTCGTTCATCAGCTTAAAGTTTGGCAATTTTGCAATTTCTTCAGCCAAATAGTGAGCTTTACGACAGCATTGATCCGATACTTCCTTTATACCGTTCTTACCCATGGTTTCCATATACACAGTAGCTGCAAGCATGAACAATCCTTGGTTAGTACAGATATTCGAGGTAGCTTTTTCTCTCTTGATTTGTTGCTCACGTGTTTGTAGAGTCAACACAAAACATCTCTTCCCGTCGAGGTCTTCCGTAACGCCGGCAAGCCTGCCCGGAATTTTCCTTACAAATTCATTTTTACAAGCAAAGAGACCTAAATATGGTCCACCGAAGTTCATTGGTATTCCGAATGGTTGTCCTTCGCCGATAACAACATCGGCGTTGTAATTGCCGGGAGCTTCGAGGATACCCAGTGAAATCGGATTGATAATAACTATAAACAATGCTTTTTTGGAGTGAGCTATTTTCTCGATTTCATATACATCTTCAAGATTTCCGTAAAAATTCGGCATCTGGACGACGACACCGGCAGTAGTATCGCTCATTGCTGCGGATAATGCTTCCAAATCTGCTGAACCGTCTTCTTTTACAAATTCGGTATAAGTATAATTCCTGCCAGCAGTTATAGTTTTGCAAGCTGTCACATAGTTAGGATTAATCTTACCGGCAAATAAGAATTCTGATTTACGGTTGTGAGCATTTGTCATGAAACAGGCTTCTGCTAAGCCACTTCCTGCATCATACAGCGAAGCATTCGATACGTCCATGCCTGTCAGCTCTGCTATCATAGTTTGGAATTCATACATAGCTTGTAAAGTTCCCTGAGATACTTCAGCCTGATACGGTGTATATGCAGTTTTGAACTCCGGCTTATTCAATACAGCTCCTACAATTGCAGGTATATAGTGGTCATAAGCACCGCCACCCATGAAACAAACGTGAGTGTCAGCAGTAATATTCTTTTTGGAATAATCTCTCAAGAGTTTCATTGCTTCAAATTCAGACAAAGCTGGTGGTAAATTAAGAGGCTCGGTAAGCTTTACCTGTTCCGGAATATTTTGCAGTAAATCATCAATTTTTCCGACCCCGATTTTATCAAGCATCTTTTGTTTTTCAGTATCCGTACTCGGGATAAAATTCATTTCTTAACTCCTAAAAAAATGTTTTCTTTAAATTGCTTTTTCATCAGTTACAAAATTAGCTCTTTTAGTCATAATCTCAAAGGAAATAACAAATAAACATATTATTGATTATCTTATTCGGATATTCCGAACTCAAATAACCTTAATACAAGTATAATTTAATATAAATATTTCAACTTGAAAATATTTCGAATTTATAAGTCTGTAGGTATTTTTTGTGAATCAACAGAAAACAATCCGACCCGCATATTCTCGCAGGAATAAATATCTTCGTCATCAACGAGCACTCTGCCATCAGCAATTATCATTGTCAGTTTTAGATTTATGATACGCTTAATATCAACTATATAGCTAACCTTTTTATTGGTAGGTAATACTTGACCGAAGAATTTCAGTTTATCACACCCCAATGCTCTGCCTTTCCCTTTATAATCAGCCCAGACAAGAAAGAATCCTGTCAACTGGAGGAGTGCATCTAAGCCCAACGAGCCGGGCATCACGGAATCGTCTTTAAAATGGCAACCAAAGAACCATAAATCAGGTTTAATATCAAGTTCGGCTATCACTACTCCTTTGCCGTAACGTCCGCCTTCAGTGCTTATGTTTGTGATTCTGTCCATCATCAGCATATTAGGTAAAGGCAATTTCCCGTATTCCTGTCCGAAGAGTTCACCTGTTCCGGCAAGTATCAGTTCATCATAATTATAAGAATTCTTTCTTTGCATAAATTTAACGAATATTAAATAATTATTAACGAAAAAACAAACAGCTTATTTGAAAAAAAAAGAGGCTGAAATCAGCCCCTTTCAATATTTCAATTAATTGTAAATCTTAATATTCTTTATAAAATGCACTTCTGTTATCATCAATTTTTGCTTT
>JBAYPL010000127.1:0-7850 GCA_041677745.1 Kapaibacterium sp. (SeqCode) | reverse complement strand
CCCGTAGCTCAGTAGGATAGAGCACAAGTTTCCTAAACTTGGTGCCACAGGTTCGAATCCTGTCGGGATCGCAAAAACATAATGCTAAGTTATTTTATTTATATGAACTTAGTATTATTTCTTTTCCCAGTACTTGCAAATTACCTACAAAAGAGATTATTTATTCCCAAATGATTCCCCCGTCCAAAATGTGTACCATATTTCCCATATCTTGTTTAATCTCTGGCTCTGAAATTGGTTTCTCTATTTTTGTAACTATTGGCACTTTCCCTAAACATTATGATTTTACCGTCATAATGCCCCGTATTTAACTTCTAACCTCTTTTAATACAATTTGCTTTGAAAGATTGAATACATTATAAATCTCCAACAGTAAACCGACAAAGAATATGTTTATATTTGTATTTTACTTATTTATCTTTTTTGAGGATAAATTGAAAAGTAATAAAGTTACGCATCGGAAGGAAAATCTATTATCTTGAGATAACATCTCGATAAGCATGTGTCTATTTGCGACCTTTCCAAAATATACGAACCTTATACTAATGTTATCTATCACCGGCGTAAGCAAGTAATTGGAAATGTTCCGGCTAATTTAAGCAAAGCAGAACATAAAAGAGCTGAAAAGCGGCTTCAAGACTATGAACGTCGAATCAAAAGAACCATAAGAAACTCTCGATAAACGTTAACTTTCGTAACTATTGTGTTATCAGGAAGTCAGCAAGGTATCAACGGAGCACTGTTGATAAGTAAAAAGTAAGACTTCCGGAAATACCTTTGAATAAATGATAAGTTTGACCTGTATGAACTCTGTCGTGACAGCTACTAAATGAGAATTTGCATGGATTATAAAAGTACCGAGCTGATTGAGTCAGCTCGGCATATTCTTGATAATTAAACAAGTGAATTACTCATATTGTAGAATATACATTCTTCGAGTCCACATGAACGATTTCTCAGGGAGAATGTACATTTTGCGTCGGATTTTTTCAAATTCAAAGCAAATCCGTCGTTCAGATAGTCAATAACCGTAAGAAGAGCAAAATATGTATCTCTCTTGCAACATTTTGGACCACCGTGCTCTGCAATCTTTTTTGTAGTATCTGCAATCACATGATTGGTCAGAGACCATGCGTCATCTTGTTCGTGATTGCGTCCGAGGAACATACTAAGGAAAATTCCTGTACCAATAGCAGCTCCACATACACCGGAGTGGAAAGTACAGGTATCGCTCGACTCTTTTACCGCTCTCTCATCGGCGATGTTAAGCAAGTCTATAAGATTGTCTGTCTGTTTGCGAGCATTGTTTATACAAGTCAGTAAAACAGCAGGGACTATGAAATGATGCTCGGGTCCGTGCATTTTGATGACGGGAGCATTCATGATTTCTACTGCAAGCTCAATCGGGTCATCCCCCTTATACTTAAGGCAGGTGGACTTAATATACTCTGTAACGGGTATATTGAAACATTCGTCACATAAAAAATGTGAACTCTCACATTCGTGGTTGGTTAGTTTGACCTCGCCACAAAAGTCACAACGTGTCTTGACAGGCTCTTTAAGTGTAGCTACTTTGTCACCGCATAAAATACAGTCGTTGTTATTTGCTGTATTTAATATCTCTATCTTTGCCATAATCAATTCTCAATAAATATTTTTAATACCTAACTTAATAATTCGAAGTTATTCAAATTTATTACAATTCAAATATAACTAAAAGATGAATTAAATGCAATGAAAAAAGTATATTTTTGGGTAAGGAATTTAATATTATTGATTAATTTATTGATATTGCTGTATTTCCAATGAATAGACATCTTATGAATATAAAGAATTTATGTTTTGCTGCTATGGGCTTTTTTTAGTATTTTTAAGAAATTATTATTTACTTCTGTTAAAATATTCAATTGACCGAAACTAAAAATATAGAGGATACCGACAAAAGTTGGAAATTGATTGAAAAGCTGCAATTTATAAAAGGAGTAGGTCCCAAAAAGGCACAAGCATTCCAAAAAGAAGGTTTTCAAACAAGCTACGACTTACTGACTTATTTCCCGAGAGCATATATTGACAGAAGCGGCTCAAATTCCATCAAACAAGCAGTCCTTCGCTTGATGAAGCACAAGGCTGATAATGCGGAGTTAAACTTTAATATTGATGATGATTTCATATTCACAAGCGAAACTACTATAATAGGTCAAGTTGCTGCAATTAAAGAGAACCGTTACGGCGCCAAACGTCAAATGCTGAAACTCATCTTAAACGATGGCAGTGGAGCTTCTGCAGGTATCATTTTTTGGAACAGAGTCAATTACTTCAAAAGTTTTTTTAAAACAGGAATGGTTCTGGCTGTAAGCGGAAAACCGCAACTTGATAATTTCAATTCAATAACTTTTGTGCATCCGGAGATTGAGGTCATTGACGAAGAGGACCAAAACATATATAAATCCGGTGGTATTCTGCCTAAATACAAGATTACCGAGAACATGGTTGAAGCACGCATTTCTCTGCGTACCATGCGTGCTATTATAAGTAAAATTTTACAAAGCGAAATTAAATATGTCAATGAAACACTTCCTACGGAACTAATCAAATCCTTAGGTCTTCCGGAGATCAAAGAAGCCATCAGCAATCTCCATTTCCCGCAATCGCATGAGGCATTGAGAAGGGCAAGATTCAGATTAAAATTTGAAGAAATATTCTATTTTATGTTGCGAATCGAACTACTCCGAAAAAAGATTATCAGTCGCGAACAAGGAATAATTATTAATCCGAAAAGTAAATATGCCAGACTATTATACTCTAATCTTTCTTTCAAGCTTACCGATGACCAGAAGAAGTTCCTTAGAGAGGCTGCAGCTGATATGCAAAGCGGCAAACCTATGAACAGACTGCTCCAGGGGGATGTAGGCTCCGGAAAAACCATAGCTGCATTGCTTACTATTCTCATGGTTATCGAAAATGGCTATCAATGCTGTTTTATGGCACCAACCGAAATACTTGCAGAGCAACATTATAAAAATATTTGCAGATACATTGAACCATTAGGATTGAAGGCGGTACTGCTTACAGGTGGACAAAAAAACAGTATTCGCAAAGAAGTTTACAAAGATATCGAAGATGGTAGTGCCAACATCATTATCGGCACTCATGCTTTATTTGCCGGTGCCTTAAAATACTTCAAGCCGGGACTACTTGTCATTGACGAGTTGCACAGATTCGGAGTTGAACAAAGGGCAGAATTGATAAAACTCAGCAGGAACTCACATCTTGACGAAAACTTGATACCACATATACTTGTAATGACAGCCACACCGATACCTCGTACTTTAACAATGACTGTGTATGGTGATTTGGATGTTTCTATCATTAAAACCATGCCAAAGAACAGAAAACCGATAAAAACCAAAATCGTTTTCGATAGCCTAATTGATAAATTATATGATTTTGTTGCTTCGGAAATCCAAAATGGGAGACAGGCTTTCATTGTCTATCCCTTGGTTGAAAAATCCGAAAAAATGGAATTAAAAGCAGCTGTCGAGCATTATGAATACCTGCGTACAGACATTTTCCCGCAGTTTAAATTAGGCTTGCTGCACGGACAAATGCACTCCGGCGAGAAAGAAGAAATCATGAGTAAATTTCTGAATAAAAGCTATGACATACTCGTTGCTACTACTGTTATCGAAGTGGGTATAGACATACCCAACGCAAGCGTCATCGTAATAGAGGATTCGGAAAGGTTCGGCTTGTCACAGTTACATCAGCTGAGGGGAAGAGTAGGCAGAGGCAACAGCCAGTCCTATTGTTTCCTTGTTACTAAAGATAAATTCAAATATAATTTCAAATCAGGTTCCGACGAAAACTCGGAACGCAACTCTGCCATCATCAGGCTGAAAACAATACAGGATACCACAGATGGGTTTAAGATTGCCGAAGTTGATTTGAAGCTCCGAGGTCCTGGCGATTTGCTCGGCACTAAACAGTCAGGGCTTCCCGATTTCAAATATATTGACTTGATTAATGATGTCGGAATTATTGAAGAAGCCAAAAGACAAGCAAGCATCATACTATCCGAAGATGAAGACTTGCGACTTCCAAAACATGAAGTGATTCGTCGTGAAATTTATAAACGATACAGACAGGACAAGACATTCTTGGAAATTGCTTAATCAACAATCGAATTTAATATGATTATTTGTCTGCTGAAAAATAATTTATCGAAACTATTGTATGATATAAAATTGTATTACACTTGACTTTTACTACTTTACTCTTCGTCCATGAGCCTCTGGACATTTTTTATTCCTTTGATACTCATCAATTTAGCAATTATACCGTTCAACTCTTTTTTATTTGATACCTTGATTGAAATAGCACCTTCGAAAGAACTTCCACTGGCGTTGAGGTTTATCCTTGTAATGACCGATTGTCCGATTGCATCAGTAATTTCAAACAACATGCGTTCTCTATCTTCGCCCTTGATTAGCATTTTGGCTTCGATATCTTTAAGTTCAGATTCTACCGGCTTCAAAGGCACATTGTGATTCTTAAAATAACTATACAGTTTGGAAATTGCCCTATGAGAAACAACATGCTCAAGCCATTCGGGACGAGGTTGAAACTTAGGTGAATAAATAATCTCTACTTGTTCACCACTTTTTAGTTTGTTGTACAAATCACGAACGACACCGTTAACTTTTCCCGAAATACAATGATAACCCATGTCTTCGGAAATAGAGAATGCAAAATCAATGAGATTTGAACCGTCTGGCAGTGTAACAGCTTTTCCATGCTTAGTATAGACTGTCAGTTCGCTATCAAATAAATTAACCTTGATTGTCTCCCATATAAATTGTGTGGCTTTTTCGCCCTTATCTTCAATAATATCCTGCATCCAGTCGCCCCAATCATCAATCTCCTTGTCAGTAAAGTTCAAAGCGCGGATTCTTCCTGACCTTAGTGAAAATTTCGAAGCAAAGCCCTCCTCAGCAATTTTTTCCATTTCCTCAGTCCTAAGAATTATCTCAATTCTCTTTCCGTCAGGTCCGTAAAGTTCGGTCATAAGAGATTGGAACCAATCCATCTTGGGCTTAGTGATATAATCAATAAAGTTAATTGTGTTGAATGCGGTAGCTAATACACCGTGAGCTCTATAACATTCATGGATGTCGTCGGTAGAAAGTATTATGACAATCGAGTAAAAATTATCAATATCACTTAATGCCTTCCCCTCCTTCATCATTTTGTGAATCTCATATTCATGCTTATGAACAATTGACAGGGTATGTTCAATATTGTGTTTTTTTAAGCTGCTTTGAATTGTATCGGAGAAGACCCTGATATAATCAATAAAATCCCGTCGTTTCTCATTAAGAGATATTCTTATCGCTTCATAATCTGCTTTGTTGTAATAGTAAAACGACCTGTTTTCGAGTTCCATTTTAATTTTCATCAATCCAAGACGATGGGTTATGGGCACATAGAAATTTAGAGTCTCGAGTGCTATGTCTTGTTGACTTTTTGGTTTTAAATAATGCAAAGTCCTGAGATTATGCAATCTGTCAGCAAGTTTGATAAGAATAACTCTGATATCTCTTACAAGGGCTAGGAAAATCTTCCTGTGAGTGCTCGCTTTAAGTTTGGTTTTTAATTCTTGTTCATATTTCGGGTCTGACTTCTCCGGAAAATCAGAATATGTTGCAATTGGTTCCGGTTCATCATCTCTCTTTTGGCTCCTTCTGTCAATTTTTGTAACTGCCTGTACTATTTCAGCTATGTCTTTACTGAATCTAAGAGCAATTTCACTTTCATCAACCGTCTCTACATCTTCGATTGTGTCATGCATCAGAGCTGCTGCTAAGGAGTCAGTGTCGTGCATTGCGAACTCCTTCAGCAAAATCAGAGTTACATTCAGTGGATGAGTATAATACGGATATCCTGATTTCCTGAAAGTATTCTTATGCTTTTCATAACAAAAGTTGAATGCACGTGCAATAATATCTTTGTCAATTGTATTATCAATTCTGTCAATTTCAGACAACAAATAATTCAGGTCATCTTCCGGTGATTTGCCGAAAGGACTCTGTTCGTCATACTCCAAATCAAAATTGAACAACAATTGCATAATTATTCTTACTTTTACCTAATATCAACATTTTAAAGTAACAATTTTCCTTGATTTATCATAATCGAATTTTTCATATTGTATTCAAAATCATACATAATCATTTATTGCTTTATAAATTTCAATCGTTTATGAAGTATAAATATTTTTTTCATGTATTGTAACTTTTAACAAAATAATTCATCTTATTAGTAAATGAATGCAAATAAATAAAAACAGGATATTCTATGATAAAGTACATAATCGCCGCTATTCTTTTATTATCTGTTACTGTTGCATATTCGCAAACTGCATTGCATGTGTCAGGCATGATTGTTTCTGCAGTGGACGGCAAACCGGTCAATAAAGCAGTAGTTTTACTCGAAGGCAGTATCCATTACTCTTATGTTAATAATGATGAAGGCAGATTTCATCTTTATCTCGACGGCATGAATGACACGGTTAGATTTACTGCGAAAGGCTATGAGACTAAAAAGTTGTTTGTAAACAACGATTCATTAGATATGATTGTGGTCCTCAATGAAAAAGTAGAGCCTGAAGTGAATGATGAAATCGAAGTTGGTCAAGGCTCTGTAACAATTGCAAGCGGATTAAGCGGCAAAAAATCAGAAGGCGTATATGGTGCTTCTCGTGTTGAGCCTCCGATGAGGACTTCATTAAAATTTGAAACTCTAACATCATCAGATGCTGTTAAAAGCAGTGATGGAGCAGAGATGAAGACCGGATTTTTGGGTGACACACCACTAAAACAGCAAGCTGAGTCTGGATTGCTGACTGCCGGTGAAGTTAATGATTTTGCAAAATGGAAAATGTGGAACGATTTGACAGAAAATGAACTTTCACTATATAAGGACAATTGGAACTTATACCCGCTTGACAGGTTTACTGTACAAATAGAGAATGAGCTTTACCTTCCTGTTTACGGTGCTAAGGTAAATCTTCTGGAGAATGACTTCGTTGTATGGAGTTCAATGAGTGACAATACCGGTAAAGCTGAATTGTGGTATAATCCGTTTACAAACAGGAGTCAGAGCGGTTCAAATCTAAGAATTGAAATTGAGTATTCAGGCAAATTTTATAATATCGTGAAAGCAAAACGTTTTTCGGAAGGAGTAAACTTTTTGAGAATAAACAGTCTTTGCTTGAAGCCTGAGCTGACCGAAATAGCCTTTGTAGTGGATGCTACAGGCTCGATGGGTGATGAAATAAACTATCTTAAAATGGATTTGCAAGCCATAATGAAAGAAATCGGAGACACACTACCGGGCATGAAGTTCAACTTAGGTTCCGTGTTTTATCGTGATTCGAGTGATATGTATTTAACACGCAGCTCGGACTTAAATGCTGATTTGCAAAAAACTTCAGACTTTATCGAAGAACAGAATGCCGAAGGTGGCGGTGACTATCCCGAAGCTGTACACAGAGGATTGGATATAGCTATTAACCAATTAAACTGGTCAGAGAATGCTATGACAAAACTAATATTTTTAGTTCTTGATGCACCACCTCACGATGAACCTGAAGTTATCGAAGAGTTGCAGGCGTTTGTTGTTAAAGCATCACAAAAGGGAATTCGGATAATTCCGATAGCTTGTAGCGGTATCAATAAGAATACCGAGTACTTCCTTCGCTCTATAGCTTTGTTGACGAATGGTACTTACACTTTTTTGACTGATGACAGCGGTATTGGAAATCCGCACATAAAACCCAGCACAGATAAATT
>JBAYPL010000126.1:0-7859 GCA_041677745.1 Kapaibacterium sp. (SeqCode) | reverse complement strand
TACAATTTCAATTAAATCTTCCGACAAGGAATTTGTAACAATTTTAAAAGATTTTTCAAAACTATTAAGAATTTTATTGTAGGTATTGAATTTTAATTTAAATTTTTCGACTTGTTCCATAACACAATATTTTTCATAGCATTTTCTTTAAATTCAGTTTTCGCATTATTGAAATCAACTAAATCGAAGTGATAAGGTATGCCGGAATTTTCCAGGGCATCTCTAATATCATTAAATGTAAGTAAATCAATACAATTTTCGCTAATAAAACCAATATCAATATCAGAGTTTTTTCTGAATGTATTATCAACCCTTGAACCAAACAAAAATACGGTTGTAATATCTTTATCTATAAATTTTAATACGATTTCTTTCGCTATATTTAAATCTTTATCAATCATTTAAAATCTTTCTTTTTGCTTAAATGTTAATCGGTTATAATGTTATAATGTTAAATGTTAATGAGTTAATTTGTAAAGAAACATCAATTAATCAATTCTTCCAAAGCCCCTAACATCTAAACCCCAAGACCCTGATTTTGTCAGACAAAGTCTGAAATGTTTTTACTAATTCTTGCTTATCTTAACAGTATTCTTGAGCTTTAGGACAGCGAAATTGATTTGAAGAGTCGTTTCTGTTTCATTCAAATCAAGGTCGTTATCAAATATTTCTGCGATTAACTCACCACTACGTTTCATTAAAGGATGTTTTTCACTTTCAGTTTTTATTTCGGACAACTCTTTTCATATTAGGTCCAAGCTCTCTCATTTTTGAATGGCTTCGATTATCATTAAAGTTGTTTGGGTGGCTTGCTTACTTTTGAGTATTGTAGCAAGCATATATAGACCTTTTTCTGTGAATGCAATTGGAATAAATTTCCTGTGCTGACCTCTTCCAAGATTCTTTAAAGTCTAAATCTTTCAACTGTTTAAACACGGCAAAGCCCTTTCAGTCCCATTTGGAAACTTAGCATTGACTAAAAACAATTTTTCATTTTGAACATTAACCAACATTGAAAGTAATACTTTTTATCATATTATTACAATGTTTTTTATGTAATAAGTAAAAAATGAGTACTCGCTTATAGCTTTATCTCTAATAGTTGCCTTAACGTAAGCATCAATAACATAGAAGGATAGCTCTTATTGTTAACTTTTGAAGGGTTTAAATATTTTTTTTGGCAAGCTTAAACATTGCATTCATACTCATGCTCATTCAAACTGTATGGTTCAAATCTTTCCGGAGCGATAATCACTATAGCATAATTAAAATTGATCTATGATTATAAACACGGCAAAGCCCTTTCAGTCCCACTATAAGACCTACCATATCTATGATTAGACGTATCATTCTGTGAAATGATGCCTTGATTCAAAAGATTATTTGAAACAAATTTTGGATGCTTGACGATTATTATGTTTACTTCTTATATCCAAAGAAGTTAATTACATGCGATTTGCCGTTGTGATATTTGCCCTCATTTAGAATTTTATTCCTATGAGCCAAATCAAGTATTTCAAAATCAGGAAACAATTGGTGAATATCCCCGATTGTAAACAACATATCTATATCTTCAGGACCTCCTGATACTTTTGTATAATCTATCTGCTTAATCGAAAAACATTCGAAAATGATATGTCCTTTTGGTTTAACCATTGATGCTAAGTATGGATATACTGTGTTATTCAAAGTTTTACCGAAATGCGTGAATATGAAAGCCAGTACGTCAAAGTGAGTATCGGATACGAAATCAGCAGCAGCACAAACTCGATAATCTATTACGCTGTTGTTCAAATTCGCATACCTGACAGCCTTCTCCCTACCGACAAAACTTGTATCAAATGCTGTTACAATCCAAGAATTCTTGGAGGCATATACTGCATTCCTACCCTCTCCCTCACCCGGTAAAAGTATAGTACCGGGATTCAATAAATCTAATTTGGACTTGAAGTATTCATTAGGCTCACTACCGTAAGCAAAAATATCATCAGAATATCTCAAGTCCCAAAAATTATTCGTCATATTTCACTTAATGTTTATGATATTTAACATTTCATGTTGATACTGTGTTTCTAATTGCATGAAATACAATCCTGAAGGATGATGCTCCAAATTTATTGTAAACTCTGAATACTCTCTGCCCGGTGTAAGCGTGCCTTTGGAAACAATATTGCCGGATATGTCCACTAATTTATACCGAACATCAACTTCAGAAGTGGTCAACATGGAAAACCTGTAAACACCATTTTCTGCTGTTGTACCTGCATTAATCCTCATCCAAGGAAGGAATTTGAACTTACTGAGACGAACAACTTCTTCACAGTATTCAATTAATTTCAACGAGCCGTGTGATTTGTTTATAATTAAGTCTTTGTCACTCACGACTTCAAACACTTCAATATGTAATGGAGTTGAATCCGGAATCGAAGCCAGTACTAAACCTCTAAACTTGATAATCTTTCCTGAATCAGTCAATAGTTCGGCAGCCACATTACCGTCTATCAATGTCTGAATCAATCCCTGTGAATAACTAAATTGTTGTTCTACAAATCCGGCAGCGGTCCTGACGAACATTTGATTAGGATAAAACAGTTCATGGTCAAACTTTAAAGTAAAGTCAATTCTTTCAGGATTTACTCTATCAAGTCCGTTTTGCAGGTAAATGTAAATATCTTTCTCTTCACCTGGTGTACCTTCATAATGTTCTGTATAAACCAGGTTTTCATAAAGCTCTTGTCTGACATTACCCTCAAGTGATACTAATAATGAATCAACACAGTCTGATGCGTATTGAAGCAAGATTGTTGAACTATGGTAACCATAATCACTAGCAAAAAATTCTAATTCGAATGACTTTTCCTCACCTTTGTTGATTGTTTCTCCACTTGGATCATTAATGAATCGAAATGACAGAGGTTCTGAAAATCTTAGTGATTGAATTGTAACATCGGTTTCTCCGACATTTGTTAGTTTGATTAGTCTCACTTTGCTCTCTTCAGTCCATTTGTCGCCAAAATCAATAGCTTCAGGCTCGGCTACCAATAAAGGACGTATTACATTAACTGATGCTTGAACAAACAATTCTTCTTCACAAACAGTTGTTTTAAATTTAAATTGTTGCGAATTCATACCGTAATCTTTGAATCTATCCGGTATTAAACTTATTTCAAATTCAACTGACTCACCGGCGGCGATGACTGACATTGTTTTATCTATTGTGAATGCTTCAAATTCGCTATCCGATACTAATTCCAATGTCTCTTCGATTGTGCCGTGATTTGTAAAAGTAAATTTCATAGTCTTAATATCCGAGCATAATTCTGTTTCACCGAAATCAAGCTCAGTATATTTGAGTCTGATATCAGTTCTTCTGAATTCACCAGATATCGGTATTTCAAAATTCTGACCGTCTTCTCCGATGGTTCTTACATGTAGCATTGTAGAATATGCACCCTCATCATTAGACGAGAAATGAATCATCAGTTTAAAACTTGAGTCAGGCTGTATAATCAGAGGTAATTCCGGCAAATTAGTTATAGTAAAATATGAGGAAGCCGGTTCTAAACTAATACTATTTACAGTATCAGCTGAAAATCCTTTATTGGAAATAGTAATCTCTGAGTAAGCGTCGGCATTGCACTTATGTAAACCGAAATCCTGAACACTCGGGCTGACTTCAACGAAGCGACTGAAGCTTGACAAGTCCAAATCAATATAGAAGGTCTCTTCACAAAATCCATCGGTTTCAATCACAATTTTACCTTTTAAAGTCGAAGCCGATTTAGGTGTAAATGTGAATTCAAAATCTGCCCCCTGCCCCGGTAATAAAACCATAGGGACAGAAGGTTGGAATGAATAATCCCAATCTGCCGGTTCCGGCTCAATTTTTATATTTTTTATTGAAATATCAATATTACTTTTTGAATCAATTCTTATCGTATTAACTAAACTTTCACCGGTCTTGACAATTCCAGTGATTAGCTCAGGTGAAATTTCAATTTCATTGCTGACTACTCTTCCGGTAATAAATAATACAATTTGTTTTTCACAAGGAACAGCTTCAATAATCAGTTCCTCGTTGAAGTCACCTAATTCTAATGCTTCATAAACAATATTTAGAGTAACTGAATCTAAAGCCCTAATTCTATTGTTAATGTCGCTGAGAGTAAGATTGATATTAGCGGGCAAAACAGTAAATGACAACGTTGCAACTGCATTACCATGATTATACAACCTTTTTGAATGTAATTTTGTCTTTCCGAGACAAACATCTCCCAAATTAACTCGAACTGTATCAGTTAAAATCGGGCTGTGGGATTGGCCTTGCAATTTAATTTTATATGGGTTTTTATATCCGTATAATTTAGTAGAATCGTTATTTTCAATATGTAATACTGATTCATGTACTCCTGTTTCAATCGGTGAATATGCAATTATCAGCCATTTACTATCATTTACATCGATGGATACAGGCAACTCATCGTCTATCCATTTCACGATCGAGAAATTGCTTGTTTCAGGTACAATCTTGACTGATGGTATGTCTAAAACTCTATTGCCTGTGTTGAAGACTTGGATTGTGTCATAGACAATTTCCATGCAGTCGGAATTGAGTCTGTCTTTGCTCTTATGGCTGATAATCGGGGAAACTCCATAAGCTCTCACAGTAATGAATGTATCTTTATCACAAGGATCAATTTTAAAAATAAACCGCTCCTCAAACCAGCCTGTATCGGGTAGTTGGATAGTTAAATTCATGTTTGTTACAGGCGGGTTGATTGTAAATGGGATTCCTGATTTTAATTGTATGCCTTCAATGAACTGCTGCTTTCTTGCGGATATGATGGTTTCGGATTCATCATCAACAAACCAAGGGATACTGAAATTATGAACAGTATTACAAACTAATTCATCGAATACATAAAGTGTGTCCTGTGGAGAAGCACTCGGTTTTTTAACTTCTCCAATGAGTTCAACATATTTGACAACTTCTCTGTCGGTCCCTGCATTGACAATTATTTGTATTCTTGCAGTATGAGACATGTCATCTTTGGGTGCAAATTTAACAATCAGTTGAATCTCTTCACAACCCTGCATTTGAATTATTCTGTCAGGATAAATCAATTCGAAGTGGTCTCCTACATTATCTATCAAGCGAAAATCAGCAGGAGCCGATGTAAAATTCAGATGTTTTAAAGTTAAACTGTCAAGCTTACTTTGTCCTGAGCAAACATTATCAAAAAACAATGAATCCTTAGATATCAAATATTCCGGTGGTGCTAATTTGTATATACCTGAGCCTACTACGTATCCCAAATCTGAATCAACAAACCAAATGTCATCAAGGTCATCGTTACTTTTTATACCACAGTTTTTTAAACTCCAAGATACTCCACCGTCACTTGTATAGATTACTGTTCTGCTGTCTCCACAAGCCCAACCGCTCGTACTGCTGTTCAAATATGAGCCGAACATAGCAGCTCCGGTAGCAATATAATTCCATGTATTTCCCATATCTGTACTAAATCTGGCGCCACCCCCACCTCCTTGTCCACTGCACTCGGTACCTGATGATGGAAGTAGGAACGATGAACCTGATATTGATAATTCCTCATTCCACACATTTGAACCCGATGAAGCAAATACATACCAAGATCTGCCACCATCATCTGTTCGCCAGAGCTTTCCGCTTGATGCATCATATCCCAAACCGTCAACCTCGTAAAGTATCAAATCGGTCAAACCACTTGCAGGCTCATTACCAGTAAAAAGAGTCCAACTATTACCGCCGTCTTCGGTCCTGTAAAAATGCTGGGCATCCACACAACCACCACCTATTACAAGTCCTACATTCTCATTTATGAAATAACAACCCCAATAGTTCCAACTTAAATTAGGTGTTACATTACTCCAGCTTGCTCCACCGTCTGTACTTTTGAAAATCCCTTCCGGACCGGAAGTATAACCTGTGGTTAATGTAGGGAAATGTATGTGTTCGAGATGTGTAGCTCCCATAACAACTGAACCTGACCAATTAGTGCCTGCATCACTTGTTCTGACAACCATGCCCTGAAATCCGCAGACCCAACCGTAGTTTGGATTTGATGGATGAAAATATACATCAAGCCAATAATTTGAATTGAAAGGAGCTGGAATATTCTCAAACTCTTTCCAATATTGAGATTTGGCATAATTAAACGCAATAATCATCATCAATAACAAAGTAACTGTTTTTTTCATATAATCGCCTTTCATTTTTTTTATAATTTAAGTAAATTCAACGAAAAAAACAAATTTATACAAAATATTTTACGAACGCATTTTCTCATTAATCGTTATATTTCAATTCATATAATCATCAATGAGTATGTTCGATATCCATCACTTAAAATACAGGCATAAAATCTCTATATCCCATAATTTTTCCACTCAAAAAAATGCTCAATATTAAAATTCAAAATATTGAGCAATGATTTCCTGTCTAAATCTTACACTTGGTCATAGGAGTTCTGTATTTCCGTTAACCCTTAATTCGTTGACAATCAACTTCACATCTTGTGCTCGGTCTTTAGGGCAAATGAGTATGCTGTCGCCGGCGTTAATGACTATTAAGTTTTCAAGTCCTACACCTGTAATTTTCATTCCATTCTGTTGGGAATTGATCACTATTGAATCTTTAGAATCCAACAACAATACATCACCTGAAAGAATATTTCCGGATGCGTCCTTATTTCTGACTCTCGCTAAAGAATCCCATGCACCAATATCATCCCATTTGAAATCCGATTCGATGCACACAACTTTTGAAGATTTTTCCATCAAAGCATAATCAATAGAAATTGAAGGGAATTCCTCGAATATCTTACAAACTTTATCCGGACAAATATCATTGATGCTGTTTGACCTTAATGCCGCCTCCATTTCAGAGATTTTGTTTCCAATCTCGGGAGCATTTATAATCATTTCATTTTTGAAAGCGGCTGTATTCCAGAAGAACATTCCGGAATTCCAAAGAAAATTACCATCATCAAGATATCTTTGAGCATTCCGGCTTGTGGGCTTCTCTCGAAAACCTTTTACACCCCTAATTCTCCCGCTGATAAAATCAGATGTTTCAATATAACCATAACCTGTCTCAGGTCTTTCAGGCTTGATTCCAATGGTTGCAAGAACCTGATGTTTTCCGGTATAATCCAGAACTTCGGTGACAATATTTTGAAATTTTCCCGTAGGTTCAATCTTATGATCTGCTGTAAGCACAGCCATGACAATTTCATCATCATGTTCTTCATACCTTGAAGAAATGTATGCAGCAGCAAGAGCAAGACATGGTGCGGTATTTCTCTTAGCAGGTTCAGCAATAACATTCTCAGGCGGTATTTCCGGCAGAGATTTTCTAATAGGTTCTGCCAAAGCGGAGCCGGTAATAACATAAACATCATTAAAATCAATCAAACCTGTTATTCTTGCTAATGATTCTTGTAACATATTCAAAGAATCGGAGCTCAAATTAAGAATTTGTTTAGGCTTATTCATTCTGCTCAGGGGCCAGAATCTCTCTCCATAGCCTCCTGCCATGATAACAGCTGTTGTTTTCAAGATTTTGCACTCTTCTTAATTTTAACAATATCCTGCTTTAGTTCAAAATTCCTGAACGCAATACTTATTGCTTGTTCGAGATGTTCTACAAAGTGAATATTGAGACCGGACTTAATTTCATCACTGATATCGGTGACATCACCGAAATTTTCTTTTGGTACAATAACGTCATTCATGCCCGAACGTTTAGCAGCCAGAAGCTTTTCTTTCAATCCACCAATAGCAAGTATATCACCTCGAAGTGTTATTTCGCCTGTCAT
>JBAYPL010000125.1:0-7872 GCA_041677745.1 Kapaibacterium sp. (SeqCode) | reverse complement strand
TATTGTCATAATATGCTCTTGAGCGACAAAAAGTTTGATTCACCTTGATTCCGCGATTATTGAGAAGATTTAGTAATTTACCTTCAACCAACGATTCAACTAATTCACCCCAATGATTCACAAACAATCGTTCCAACTCTCGAGTTTTCTTGTCCTGTTGTTTACGTTCAGCAACCATCTCCTTAATTAATCTGTCGGTTTCTCTGAATTTAGTGTCAGTCTCTTTGAATTTACTGTCAGTTTCCTTGAATTTACTGTCCAGAATTTGGCGAGTTTCTTTGAACTTACTGTCAAGGACTTGACGAGTTTCATTCAGAAGAAACCATACCTTCTCAAAATTAAGTTCTTCAGATTTTGAAGTTGCTTCCATAATTTAAATCTCCTTTTTTAAGTGATAAAACGTAATGGATAATAATTTTATTTTTGTATGCAGTTAAATAGTCAATCCGTAGTAAGTTAATTATATTAATTATACATAAACTGTGTAGAATCAGTCAATAACACAAATTTTAATTTATTAAAACTTATTTCTTAGTTCTTACCATACCTTAGGTTTGAAGTCCGGTTCATTAGTTATGAAAGCACTGTCACCGGTAGCTTTGATTGTAATCAATCCGTGATGTTGAGCAAATTTTTCGGCAGCTTCAGAATTCTTTAGAAAAGCCATCGCTCCAAGTACGTTAAGTGGTTTATACAGAGGGAAAATATTCTTAATGATTTTCAATTTATCTGTAAATGATTTCACATATTTAACAGATAATGTTGTTTTTACCTCGACAATAACGATGTCACTGCCATTTCCAGCGATAATGTCAAATTCATATTCTTTATTGTCATAATATGCTCTTGAGCGACAAAAAGTTTGATTCACCTTGATTCCGCGATTATTGAGAAGATTTAGTAATTTACCTTCAACCAATGATTCAACTAATTCACCCCAATGATTCACAAACAATCTTTCCAATTCTCGAGTCTTCTTGTCCTGTTGTTTACGTTCAGCAACCATCTCCTTAATTAATCTGTCGGTTTCTCTGAATTTATTATCAGTTTCTTTAAACTTGTTGTCAGTCTCTTTGAACTTACTGTCAAGGACTTGACGAGTTTCATTTAAAAGAAACCATACCTTCTCAAAATTAAGTTCTTCAGATTTTGAGGTTGATTCCATAATTTAAATCTCCTTTTTTAAGTGATAAAACGTAATGGATAATGATTTTATTATTTATCATTGACTCTATAATGAAGATTTTCAAATTCAAAAATAAATTTCAGATTAAAACGATAATTGTAAACAAAGATTATCTAATATTCCGGAGTTTATGCTAAATGCTGACTGCTACCCTATGTTTTACATTTATATTAATTAAAGGAGCTTAGATTATGGATGCCGTAAAAGGTAAAATACTCTGGATTGATGATGAAATTGAAATGCTACGACCTCACATTATTTTACTTAAACAGCGGGGATACGATGTTGATACTGCCACAAATGGTGAAGATGCCATCGAAATGGTACGCACTCACCATTATAGTTTGATATTTTTAGACGAGACAATGGTTGGTATAACGGGACTCGAAACACTCCCAGTGTTGAAATCCATCGACCCAACCACTCCGGTAGTCATGGTGACTAAAAATGAAGCCGAGAGTCTAATGGAAGATGCTTTAGGTAATAAAATTGATGATTATCTTACCAAACCTGTTAACCCGACACAAATTCTTCTTGCAGTAAAGAAGTTTCTCGAATCGTCTAGATTGGAAGAAGAGAAATTTACACAGGTGTATTTAGCCGGATTCGCTGAATTATCACGTAAAATGCTGGATAGATTGGATTGGAATGACTGGGTGGAAATTTATACAAAGTTGGTAGAGTGGTCTCTTGAATTGGACCGTATGCCAAACTCCGCTCTGAAACAGACACTTCAGGATCAATTCAGAGATGCAAATGCAGAGTTCTCGCGTTTTGTAGAAAATAATTACAGAGATTGGATTGAAAAAAAGTATTCCGATGCCGAACCTGTGCTGTCACCACATTTGTTTGACACTCACCTTCAACCATTACTTCATAGTGGCAAGAATGTGATAGTATTTGTGGTAGATTGTATGCGATACGACCAGTGGCTGATGATGCAACAAATTATTAATCCGTATTATTCATTTAAGACGAACTTCTATTGTGCTATACTTCCTACTGCAACACAGTTTGCAAGAAATTCCATATTTTCAGGACTGTTTCCTGCTGATATTAAAAAGCATTATCCTCAGTGGTGGAGTTCTGACACCAACAGTGAAGATCATAAATTGAATGCTTATGAGAAGGAACTACTGGAAGCGTGGGTTGATAGAAGAAGAATAAAACTAAAAAATAGACCTGCTTATATAAAAATATTTGATACCGAATTCGGACAAAAAATCGAACGTGATATTCATCAATTTAAGAATAATCAACTAACTGCGATAGTCATAAATGCTGTTGACATGATTGCACACTCAAGGTCTGATTATGCAATATTGAAAGAAATTGCACCGGATGAATCAGCTTATCGCTCACTGACTCGCTCCTGGTTTCAACACTCAAGTTTCTTTGGTATGTTGAAGACTTTATCACAAAACAAGGACTTAAAAGTCGTAATAACTACAGATCATGGCTCAATCAGATGTATGAGAGGCGTGAAGGTGCTTGGCGACAGAGATACCTCAACTAACTTGAGATATAAATTCGGAAAAAATGTTAAAGCTGAAGCCAGACATGCAATTCAAATCTCACGTCCCGAAGAGTTTAAGCTACCTTCGCACGGTATCACTGTGAATAATATTATCGCAAAAGAAGATTATTATTTTGTCTATCCTACGGATTTCCATCATTACATGAACAGATACAGAGATAGTTTTCAACATGGTGGAGTATCAATGGAAGAAATGATTGTTCCATATATTGAACTAACACCACGTTAAGATATATAATCAAAATAAAGATTACTAAACATGGTAAATGAAAATAGATAATCCACAAATCGTTTATTTTTAAATAATTTGTGGATTATTATTTTTAATCATTTAATTATTATTAGGACCGAATAATATTTATTTCCCCGGAAGATATAAAGGTCCATCCGGTCCCAGCGGTAATCCGATAGACATCCATATTATTAAAAATATAATCCAGGCAATTGTAAGCAAGAATGTATATGGAATCATGGTTGAGATGATTGTACCAATTCCATATCTATCATCGTACTTCTGTGCATAAGTAACAATCAGTGCGAAGTAGCTCATCATAGGAGTTATCAGATTAGTGACAGAATCACCGATTCTGAATGCTGCTTGAGTAAGTGATGGATGATAGCCTAAAAGCATAAACATTGGTATGAAGACCGGAGCCATGATAGCCCACTTGGCTGATGCACTGCCCATGAACAGATTGATAAAAGCAGACAGCAGAACAAATGCAATAATCAGTGAAATACCTGTAAGACTAATGCTTCGGAGTGCTTCTGCACCATTGATCGCCAGTATTAAACCCAAGTTAGAATAACTAAAGAAATACACAAACTGTGCCGCAAAAAATACGAGTACAATATATGACGCAAGTCCACTCATTGAATGGGTGATATGCTTGACTGTGTCTTTATCATTTTTAATTGTGCCTACAACTGCGCCATAAATTAGACCGGGAATGAAAAAGAAAATTAAAATTCCGATAATTATACCATCAAAGAATGGTGAGTGTAGTACCGAGCCGTTTTCCGGATTCCTAAATAGAGCGTTTTCAGGAATAATTGTCAAAGATAAAGCAATAATCACTGCGAGTAATCCCAATCCTGCAAATTTCATCCCTTTTTTCTCGGTAGGGGTGAGCTGTTCAATTGACAATTTGGGTGCAGAACCTTCATACGTTCCTAACCTCGGCTCTACAATTTTTTCGGTAACCCACGTGCCGATTGCAACCACCATAATTCCTGAAAAGAACATGAAATAGAAATTTACCGCCGGATTGATAACGATAGAAGCATCAAGTATCTGTGCTGCGGAAGTAGAAAGACCGGCTAAAATCGGGTCAACCGAACCAATCAAAAAGTTGGCGCCAAATCCGCCACTCACCCCACAGAATGCAGCTGCAAGTCCTGCCATTGGATGTCTGTTCAGTGCATGAAACATCATGGCACCAAGTGGTATCAGGATTACATATCCTGCTTCAGAAGCAAGATGTGAGATGATACCGGCTAATACCAACGCTGCCGTTATCATCCTTGGGGGAGCAGATAATACCAGGGCGCGTATCATGACCGAAAAAAGTCCTGAACCTTCTGCTACACCAATGCCTACCATAACAACGAGGACATATCCTAAAGGAGGAAAATTGACGAAGTTCTTTGTTATATTGGTATATATCCATCTAAATCCGTCAGCACTTAGCAGATTGTTTACAGTAATACTTTCTCCGCTTATTGGATGAACTGCAATAAATCCAAATAATTCGGCAAAATAAGATAATACTGCTACTAATAAAGCAAGTAATGCGAATAATGTTGCGGGATGGGGGAGCTTGTTGCCTATGATTTCAATGTAGTCGAGTGATTTCATGAATAGTTTTTGAAATCTGCCATTTTGTTTAGTCGTTTTTTCTGCCATATTATATTAAATAATTTATGATAACCAAACTTACAAATATAATGAAAAATATTTCTTTTCACCGAAAATTAATCATAGAATATTGTGAGATTCAAATATTTTGTGATTTGTATTGATATTATCTTATTAGACAATCTTACATAATTCAATATAATTTCTGTGATTAAGTCTCGTATATTAAACTAATTCTGGTAAATTATAAAACATTTGACTTTACAATTGTAATTAATGATTGTTTAATTCATTTTACTACAAGATTGTTTTTGACTTTAAGTCCCTTATCCGGAAATAAAATTTTACTTTTGTGCTTACGTTCTTTATACAAATATTATTTAAAGGAACCTAATGAGATTGTCTGTATTTTATATATTATTGCTTGTGCTCGGTACTTGTACAGTATATTCACAGCATTATGAAGCAGTTGATATTAAACAAATAAAAGAAGAAATTACTAACAAAGATTCCAAATTCTATTATCCGAATCTCTACGAACGATATGCAAATAATGACACTTCTTTGAGTATTACGGATTACAGGTATCTGTATTACGGGCACTCTTTGCAAGCATATTTTAATCCGAACATAATTCATACCGATGATTCAGTCAAAGCGCTGCGTAAACTGACACGTGCAGAAAATTCGGACCCGGCAAGAGTCGCACAGTTGGCTGAGTTCGTTTTGAGGCTTGACCCATTTTCGCTTGAGGCTATCTTTTCGGCTGGAGTAGCTTATGAAGTTTTGGGAGATAGTGCAAAGTCCGGAATATACATAGACAGATATTTTAAGATAATAAAAGCAATTTTAGAGTCCGGTAGTGGCAAGACTACTGATTCAGCATTGGTGGTTAATTCTATAAGTGACGAATATTCTGTGATATATGCACTCGGTTTAAAACCACTCAGTCAAGGATTGATTGAAGAGAACGGTAAAAATTATGATTTAATCCAGGTTGACGAGGATAACAAATTGGGATTAAAATCCGTCTATTTCGATGTCGAATTGTTTATCCATTTTAATTCCTCAAATACAAGGTAATATATGAATTCTTACAAGAAATTATTATCAATTATTGAAAGAAAAAACTCGATTTTATGTGTTGGTCTTGACTCTGATATAAAGAGGCTGCCGGAACCATTTCCGGAAGCTGTGTCTTCATTATTTGAATTTAATCGTGAAATAATTGATGCTACACGGCAATATGCTGCAGCTTACAAGATTAATTTCGCATTTTATGAACAGTACGGCACAGATGGATTAAAAATTCTTGAAGAGACTGTAAAGTATATCGGGAATGATGAATTTGTTATCGCCGACTCTAAACGCGGAGATATTGGCAATACTTCAACTGCTTATGCCTACTCAGCTTATAATTATTTTAAATCCGATTCAATGACGGCTGCTCCGTATATGGGCATGGATTCAGTAAAACCATTTCTAAATTTCACCGATAAATTAACATTTATTCTTGCTTTGACTTCAAATCCCGGTTCAAATGATTTTCAGAGATTAATTGTTGCAGGTAAACCACTTTATAGAATTGTCATTGAAAAAGCACTCAATTGGGGAACAAAAGAGTCATTAGGTTTCGTAGTTGGAGCAACACATCCGGTGGAACTGTCCGAAATAAGAGAATATCTACCGGATAACTTCCTGCTTATTCCCGGTGTGGGTACTCAAGGCGGAAACGTGGAAGAAATAATTAAGGCTAATGGCAATTCGCCATGTATTATCAATGTCTCTCGTGATATAATTTATGCCGATAAAGGAAATAATTTTGTAGAATCGGCAAGCAAAAAATCATCGGATTACAGAGATCTGTTTAATTCCTTTCGTTAATTTATCATATTAATAATTGCCGAGCTTCTCTCATTTAACTTTAATTGATAAAATCAGAAAACTGAAATATTTGAAACTTCAATCTGTATTATACGTATTTGGCAATAAAAGCTGTTTAATAATACAAATGGTAAAAAAATGAGAAAAATAATTGTATTAATTATGTTTATTTTTGTTTCAGTTCCAATTATATCACAAACTAACGAACAAGAAACATTGTTTGATTCAGATGAGATTACTTTTGGCGGATATGGAGGACCTGAAGTCAGGTTTACCGAGTTTAACAATGATTTTGGAGTGTTAGTCGGTGCTCGTGGCGGCTTGATAGTTAACAGTGTGTTTACTGTTGGACTTGCCGGTTACGGACTTGTAACAAGTCATGTAGTTGATGGTTATCAGGGTGTACCATATAAGGGGTTAGATTCAAATGCATATTTACGTATAGGATACGGTGGTTTACATCTGGGTGTAATTGTAGAGCCAAACAAACTAATACATATCACTGCGGGAATTTTGATTGGAGCAGGTGGAGCTGCCTATACAACTCCTTATTATTATGAATGGGAAGGCAAACATGACCGCGATGATTATTTTCGTACTTATGAGCGTTCCGCATTTTTTGTTGCTGAGCCACAGTTAGGTGCCGAACTTAACTTGCTGAAATTTATGAGAATGGAAGTAAACGCCGGATATAGACTTATATCCGGGGTAAGCCTACCTAATACTACAAATAGAGACCTTAGCGGATTTTCAGGTTCAATCATAATTAAATTCGGAAAATTTTGATTCCGATGTTGATTAAATAAAAACAGCCACGACTTTACAAGAGTGGCTGTTTTTATAAATTTTTATCAAGCAGATATATTTTTTTTGCTACTAATGAAATCTATTTGTGATATGCAAAGCTCTTGCATACTGAGATTAGATGACAGCATCTCCGATATTTAGAATAAATCCTTAATCTTATCGAAAAAATCTTTCTCTTTCTTATGATGCTGAGAATCGGGTTTAATATTTTCCATAACTAAAAGTTCATTAAGTAAATCTTTTTCCTTCGAATTGATTTTCTTAGGTACATGCAGATTAACAATTACTATCTGGTCACCTTTTTGGTATGAATTCAATACCGGCAGACCTTTATCTCGTAGTCTTATCACCGCTCCACTTTGGGTCCCCGGTTCAATCTTGACGGTCTCTTCACCGAATAAAGTCGGTACTTCGATTTCATCACCGAGTACTGCAGCAGGGAAGCTGATTTTAAGGTTATAGAGTAGATTGTTGCCGTCTCTTTTAAATAAAGGATGTTCCTTTTCCTCAATAATCACCAACAAATCTCCGGCAGGTCCGCCCATCTTGCCGGCATGACCTTTACCCGACATTGGAATATAGTTGCCTTCTTCGACACCG